>NZ_KV827736.1:0-219 GCF_001836185.1 Corynebacterium sp. HMSC036D03 | reverse complement strand
GGGCGCGGTAGGAACGAGTGCGGATAACGCCCTAGCAGAATCTTTTAACGCCACCTTAAAGCGGGAAGTCTTGCGTGATAGGAAAGTCTTTGACAATCCCATTATCTGCCGGCAGGAAGTCTTCCGGTGGTGCATGCGCTACAACACGCGCCGGCGACACTCGTGGTGCAACCTTCTAGCTCCCGATGACTTCGAAGCACTCACATCAGCTACACTGAC
>NZ_KV827735.1:0-1218 GCF_001836185.1 Corynebacterium sp. HMSC036D03 | reverse complement strand
TAGCTGAGGTAGGAACTAAACCCAGGACGCTTCACGGTCATGAAAGACAAGTTGATCTTCACCCATGACGATCAGCGCCAGACAGTCATTGCGCTGGCCCAGCTGGAAGGAGAATAACAGTGGCTACGGTTACCGCGATACCAGCAACCAAGACACGCATCCACGACAGCGCGCTTTCAGGTTTTAGCTCCAAACGCCGGGTGGCAGCCTACGCAAGGGTGTCCACCGATATGGAAGAACAAGCCACCAGCTATCAAGCCCAAATCGATTACTACACCGTCCACATCCAATCGCGTGCTGATTGGGTGTTTGCTGGCATGTATGCCGACGAAGGCATTAGCGGTACTTCTACCAAACACCGTGAGGGCTTCCAAGCCATGATCGCCGACGCGTTAGCCGGGAAAATTGATCTGATCCTCACCAAGAGTGTCTCGCGGTTTGCTCGTAACACCGTCGACTCCCTGACCACCGTCCGACAGCTAAAAGAAGCCGGTGTGGAGGTGTATTTCGAGAAAGAAAGCATCTGGACCCTTGATTCTAAAGGCGAACTACTCATCACCATCATGAGTAGTCTTGCCCAGGAAGAATCTCGCTCCATATCTGAGAACGTCACCTGGGGACATCGCAGACGCTTCGCTGATGGGAAAGTCATGGTGCCCTACTCCTCGCTACTGGGATATAAGAAAGGCGCTGACGGTAACCTCGCTATTGATGAGACTCAAGCCCCGACCGTGCGCTTGATCTACCAGCTGTTTCTAGACGGCTCATCGATCACCGAAATCCGTGCCGAGCTACAGCGTCGCGGTATTTTGACTCCGCGAGGTAAAACCAACTGGTCCACCTCAACCGTGCGCTCCATCTTGACCAATGAGAAATATAAAGGCGACGCCCTGCTCCAGAAAACGTTCACCGCTGACTTCCTAACCAAACGAATCGAAGTAAACGAGGGCGAAGTCCCGCAATACTACGTCACCGGAAACCACGAGCCGATTATTGATGCGCCCGTCTGGGATCAGGTTCAATACGAGTTGGCCACCCGCCACGCAACCAACAGCTCCAAAATCGGCCTATTTGCCAGCCGACTCAAATGCGCAGATTGCGGATCCTGGTACGGACGCAAAACCTGGGCATCCAACACTAAATACAAGCACACGATCTGGCGGTGCAACCAAAAATACGACCATGGGCCTGACCCCCGGAAAGTAGACACGTCGGGGG
>NZ_KV827734.1:0-277 GCF_001836185.1 Corynebacterium sp. HMSC036D03 | reverse complement strand
CCATAAAGCCCGTGCTCATCATCGAAGATGGTCTTGATTCTTGCACCAATAACGGCATCAGAATACATCTTTAACCTGCGTTTTTTTACGGGTGCTCACCCACTTGTAAAACGAGGAACGATTCAGCTTTAACACATCGCACATCCGCTTAACCGAGTACTCGGTTCGGTGGTCATCGACAAACTGGAAGCGGATCACCAGTGAGTCTCTTCGGCAAAATATTTCGCGGCCTTACGCAGGATGTCGCGTTCTTCGCGCAGCTTCGCGTTTTCTTTTT
>NZ_KV827733.1:0-241 GCF_001836185.1 Corynebacterium sp. HMSC036D03 | reverse complement strand
GGCGGCGAAACAATGGAAGAAGAGCTCAAGCGTCTGCGCCGCGAAAACCGCGAACTGAAACGAGCAAACGGGATTCTTAAGACAGCTTCGGCTTTTTTCGCAGCGGAACTCGACCGACCCACGACCAAATGATCTCCTACATCGACACGTATAAAGATCAGTTTGGGGTCGAGGCCATCTGCCGAGTCCTTAAACAAGCAGATCGTGGATTCATTACTTCACGCGGCTACCGCAAAGCCAC
>NZ_KV827732.1:0-328 GCF_001836185.1 Corynebacterium sp. HMSC036D03 | reverse complement strand
AGAAGGAAGAGGCTTCTGCACCGGCTGCTTCCGGCTCCGCAACCGACGTAGCTATGCCAGAGCTCGGCGAGTCCGTCACCGAGGGCACCATTACCCAGTGGCTGAAGTCCGTAGGTGACACGGTCGAGGTCGACGAACCACTCCTCGAGGTCTCCACCGACAAGGTCGACACCGAAATCCCATCCCCAGTCGCCGGCACCCTGACCGAGATCCTCGCCGACGAAGACGACACCGTCGACGTCGGAGCCATCATCGCCCGCATCGGCGACGGCAACGCTGCCCCTGCAGCTTCCTCCGAAAAGGAAGAAGCCAAGGAAGAGCCAAAGGC
>NZ_KV827731.1:0-265 GCF_001836185.1 Corynebacterium sp. HMSC036D03 | reverse complement strand
ATTGATAACCGAGGTGGGCATCTATCTCAGCATTAAGCCCTCGGGTAATCGAGGCTTGCAACATGCCGCGCACCAAGTCATTGGCATCCGAGGTGGAAGTGCCCAATTCGTCGATCAGCTTCGCGATTTCAGGGTTAGCAAGAAGCTTTTTCTCAATTGCATCAATCTTGGCCTTATCAGCCGGGTCTCGTCGTGCCACAGTAGTCATTCTGGCTTATCTCCTTATGCGGGATGGATTCCCACACACAAACCATCAGACACTCTC
>NZ_KV827730.1:0-1956 GCF_001836185.1 Corynebacterium sp. HMSC036D03 | reverse complement strand
CGGCGTGAACTACACAAAACACAAAAGAATAAAGAAATTACACACCCAAACAACCATGCTTAAAAAGCACCATCATTTGGGGATGCTCGCGTCCACTATACAGTTCTCACACAACACCCCAACCACCAACAACAACCACACAACAAACCATGATTGCGTCAGCAACTAGGCAACACCAGGACAATAATGCCCCAGACACCCAACAATGCACCAAGTACTAAAAAATCTATTTCCACACTATGTATATAACGACTAACTGTTCTTGTTTAAGGTGTGTCTCCACCCGATTAAACAATATCGTTGGCAGCACAACACATGTGCACTCAACCAACACACCCACAACTGTGGGCAAAATAATGCTCCTTAGAAAGGAGGTGATCCAGCCGCACCTTCCGGTACGGCTACCTTGTTACGACTTCGTCCCAATCGCCGATCCCACCTTCGACAGCTCCCTAACGAGTTTGAGCCACTGGCTTCGGGTGTTACCAACTTTCATGACGTGACGGGCGGTGTGTACAAGGCCCGGGAACGTATTCACCGCAGCGTTGCTGATCTGCGATTACTAGCGACTCCGACTTCATGGGGTCGAGTTGCAGACCCCAATCCGAACTAAGGCCGGCTTTCAGCGATTCGCTCCACCTCACAGTGTCGCTGCGCGTTGTACCGACCATTGTAGCATGTGTGAAGCCCTGGACATAAGGGGCATGATGATTTGACGTCATCCCCACCTTCCTCCGAGTTGACCCCGGCAGTCTCTCATGAGTCCCCAACCAAATGCTGGCAACATAAGACAAGGGTTGCGCTCGTTGCGGGACTTAACCCAACATCTCACGACACGAGCTGACGACAACCATGCACCACCTGTATAACGACCACAAAGGGAAACTACATCTCTGCAGCGATCCGCTATATGTCAAGCCCAGGTAAGGTTCTTCGCGTTGCATCGAATTAATCCACATGCTCCGCCGCTTGTGCGGGCCCCCGTCAATTCCTTTGAGTTTTAGCCTTGCGGCCGTACTCCCCAGGCGGGGCGCTTAATGCGTTAGCTACGGCACAGAAGACGTGGAAGCCCCCTACACCTAGCGCCCACCGTTTACGGCATGGACTACCAGGGTATCTAATCCTGTTCGCTACCCATGCTTTCGCTCCTCAGCGTCAGTTACTGCCCAGAGACCTGCCTTCGCCATCGGTGTTCCTCCTGATATCTGCGCATTTCACCGCTACACCAGGAATTCCAGTCTCCCCTACAGCACTCAAGTCAGCCCGTATCGCCTGCACGCCCGGAGTTAAGCCCCGGAATTTCACAGACGACGCGACAAACCACCTACGAGCTCTTTACGCCCAGTAATTCCGGACAACGCTCGCACCCTACGTATTACCGCGGCTGCTGGCACGTAGTTAGCCGGTGCTTCTTATACAGGTACCGTCACAAAAGCTTCGTCCCTGTCGAAAGGAGTTTACAACCCGAAGGCCTTCATCCCCCACGCGGCGTCGCTGCATCAGGCTTCCGCCCATTGTGCAATATTCCCCACTGCTGCCTCCCGTAGGAGTCTGGGCCGTATCTCAGTCCCAATGTGGCCGTCCACCCTCTCAGGCCGGCTACCCGTCGACGCCTTGGTAGGCCATTACCCCACCAACAAGCTGATAGGCCGCGAGCTCATCTTGCACCGAAAAAACTTTCCACAACTGACACTAAACAGCTGTCCTATCCGGTATTAGACCCAGTTTCCCAAGCTTATCCCGAAGTGCAAGGCAGATCACCCACGTGTTACTCACCCGTTCGCCACTCGAGTACCCCAGCAAGCTGAGGCCTTTCCGTTCGACTTGCATGTGTTAAGCACGCCGCCAGCGTTCGTCCTGAGCCAGGATCAAACTCTCCACAAAAAAATTTCAGCACAAAAGCCAAAAAATCAGGCCGTGAAAAGCCCAAACCTAACAAACAGACAAACCAACCAA
>NZ_KV827729.1:176543-321955 GCF_001836185.1 Corynebacterium sp. HMSC036D03 | reverse complement strand
ATATCAGGTGTCCACCAAAAAGGGGTCAGGTCCCCAGTTGATGACGTGGGTGTCTGTGCAGGCGATAAGCAGTAGCCCTGCTCCGGTGTGGGTGCCGTCGATGAAGATTTGATCGTGGATGCGGTAGCGATCCAGGTGGTCAGGGATTTGGATGTACCAGAAAGTGTCGAATCGTCGGTTCAGTGTCCATCGTGATACTCCGTGCTGTTTAGCGCATTCAGTCATCGATAGCTTGCCGGTGACATGGTTTATGAAGACGTTGAAATTCGCAGCATAGGCACGATCTGGTCGGGTGTTGGTGCTGGATGCTCCGCAGGTAGTGCAGCGCCAACGAGTGGTTCCTTTTGAGGTTGTGCCGTTGCGTTTCATTTTTGATGAACACACCGGGCATCGTGGATGGTTCTTTGGCATCCAACAATCAGATATCGCCGACTAGCACAGGTTTGTATTGAAGCTGGTATTTCGCGGACCATCTGGGTTTATTACGTCTTCGGCGAAATAAACCCACGGTTTACATCACCTGGCCTGCGTCAACCCCGAGATTCAGACACACTTTCTGCTACTTAGCCCCGAGTTTATGCTGAGTGATCCCCATCTCCTTGAGGAAGTCCTCAAGCGTGCAGTAAAAAGTGGTTAGCTCAATACTTGCAAAATCGTATTCCTAGGTTGTCGTCGTCACTTTCTGGCCGACCTCGGCGATGAGGTTGAGTTCCTCGCGGATTTCTCGAGCTAGAGCTTGCCCGGTATCTTTCGGCAGGCGAGGAAGCGCTGGCCATCATAAAAGACGGCGCCCACAACGCGAATGGGGTTGGACATGACTCTATTGTGCCTTGGATCTCGAAAACGTGTAGACAGTGAGCTGTTACTTAGATAACATGGCCCTAATGTTCGCGTAAAGGCTGTCACGCGGGCTTGAATTTTGTATGCAAGCTTGAGGGGACGGTTTTACTGTGACTTCTACCGAATCGGTTTATTCCTCCCACCAGAGTCATGACGGGGAAATTCCGCAGCCTGGGGGACGGTGGAAACTCTTTTTATATAGCGCGATTGGCGCATTCGTATTCTTCCTACCGGTGACGTATCAGGATAAGCGCTCCATTCCTTTGGACCACATGGTCACCATGGTGCGTGAGGGGATTCCGGCGGCGGTGCCGTGGATTATTTTTGCCTTGGCCGTGTACGGAACGGTGCGAAGTTTTACTACCGGCGCATTTAAAGAAAGTGCGCTGCAGGCAGTCTTTGCGGTGCTCAATATTGTCGGTGCAGTGATCTCGTTTCTTATGGTCATCGACGCGCTGCCGTGGGTGCTCGGTGACGAGGATTTGGTGCCGTTCTTGTGGAACTCCATTGCCACTCCGGTAGGCCTCATCGTGCCTATTGGTGGTGCGTTCCTAGCGTTTCTCATTGGCTTTGGCCTGCTGGAGTTCGTTGGCGTGCTCATGCAGCCCATCATGCGGCCGTTGTGGAAGACGCCGGGACGCTCTGCCATTGATGCAGTGGCCTCGTTCGTGGGCTCATATTCACTGGGAATTTTGGTCACGGACCGCGTCTACCAAAAGGGCGGATACACCGGACGTGAGGCAGCGATTATTGCCACCGGCTTTTCGACGGTCTCTGCGGCCTTCATGGTCATCGTGGCCAAGCAGCTCGACTTGATGAAGGTATGGGGCACATACTTCATTGTCACGCTCATCGTGACCTTTGTGGTTACTGCCATTACCGTGCGGATTCCGCCGCTGCGCACCATTCCAGACGAGTATTTTGCGGACGCGCATCCAGATCCGGAAAAGCCGGTAGAAGGCTCGCGCATCAAAAACGCGTGGCGCGAGGCGATGCTGGCGCTGCAGCGGGCACCGTCTTTGTGGGAATCCATTTGGGAGAACCTGCGCGATGGTGTGCGCATGGCGGCGGCAATCGTGCCCTCCATCATGTCGGTGGGTCTTATTGGCCTGCTGCTTGCGCGCTTTACGCCCATCTTCGAGTGGATTGGCTACCTGTTTTACCCATTTGCGTGGGTAGTGCAGTTGCCGGAGCCGGTACAAGCGGGCAAGGGCGCGGCCATGGGTATTGCGGAGATGTTCCTGCCCGCCACGGCAGTGGCAGGCAGCGACAGCATGGTGCTCAAGTTCGTCATCGGCGTGGTGGCAGTCTCCGCCATTATTTTCTTCTCCGCATTGGTGCCGTGCATCCTGGCTACCAAGATCCCAGTGAAGCTGACCCACTTGGTCATCATTTGGTTTGAGCGCGTAGCGCTGACCATTCTCATCGCCACGCCGATTGCCCACCTGCTTTTTTGATAAGTTGAACCCAACACGGGTAAGAGGATCTATATCGCTGGAGGGAAATGATGGTTATAGCCACTATCGCAGCTGAGGTAGCTTTTTGGCTTTGCTTAGCGGCTGGCTGCCTCTTGCGTTACGTGTTTAATCTGCGCAAACTTGGCTTGATACTTATGGCCGCGACCCCAATTATCGACCTGCTGCTCTTAGTATTTTTCTACGTGAGTCTGAGCCAAGGCGGTAGGGCCGAGTTCATGCACGGATTCGCGGCCTTTTATATTTCTTTCTCGGTTGTCTTTGGCAAAGACATTATTGGATTCGTAGACCGGAAGGTTTCTGGAGTTGCACCCCGAGAAAGTGCTCATGCGGACAGGCGCAGTTTCACAAAGTGTGTGGTTGCGAGTGCTGGCGCAGCGCTTTTGCTGCTCATAGGCATTGTGGTGACTGGCTTAGCGGGTAGCTTCTGGCTTGTCTACTGGCTCATAGCAGTGGCATTTACTCCCGCTATGTGGTGGGGAGTCCAACGTTGGATGAGTAAGAAAGCTACCCGCTAAACTGCACGGCCCGGGTAAACCCCAACGCCGTTGGCGTTTAGCTGGTGAGGTGGGCCGTGACGATGTCATCGATAAGCCGCGCCGCCGCTTTGGCGGTGCGGTTATCTATGTCAAAGGTGGGATTGAGCTCGACGACGTCCACCAGAGCCAGCTTGCCCGTCCGTGCAATTGCTACGGCCATGGCGCGGATACGCTCATAGCTCACGCCCAGAGATGCCGGGGCGGATACGCCCGGCGCGGTAGAAGCCGGCAGGACATCGAGGTCGATGGACAAATGAACCTTGTCCTTGCCCTCGGTGGCACGGGCTGCAAGTTCGCCGCACTCGGCCGGGGTGAGGTTGGTTAGCTCTTCGTCCAGGGTGACGGCTACACCGAGCGATTCGGCTTCGTCGAAAAGCACCTTGGTGTTATTGGGGCGGGAGATGCCCAGCACGGTGTAATCAAAGTCATCGCTAAGCTCCGAAATCTGCTTGAACGGGGTGCCGGAGGTGGCCTGGTCCGCGCGGCGTAGATCGAAGTGGGCGTCCAGATTGATGATCTTGGTGGCGCCTACCGCGCGATACAGGCCGCGGTGAGAGCCAAAGGCAGTCTCGTGCCCGCCGCCCAGGATGATGGGTAGGCTGCCGGCCGCAACGAGTTCTTGCACCTTATCGGAAAGGGCGTCGTGGGCGCCCTTGAGGTCATCGGCCTGGGTGGTGATCGTGCCGGCGTCGGCAAGCGCATGCTCATGGTGCACCGCCAAGGAGCCGAGCGCGGAACGCAGCGCAGCCGGGCCTGCGGCTGCACCCTGGCGCCCGCCATTACGCAGCACGCCCTCGTCGGAAGCAAAACCCAAGAGAGCCACTGGGGCTGGGGAAGTGGCGGACTGGTTGATAACGCTATGCCAGCGAGCATGCTCTGGTCCCGGGCCATCGGAGCGGCCGGACCATTCGGGGGCGGGGGTGAAAAGTTCAGCTGTTTCAGTGTTCATGGTTTTCGATGTTAGGTAAAACCGCGGCATGTGGCAGGAAACTCTGCCTACAATCACTAAGCGTGAGTACCAACAGAGTCCCCGCGGCGCGTCACGCGATGGAGATCCTTAAGCTTTTATCCACCATCGACGTCCCTATTTCTGCTGCCCGCATCCAAGGTGAGCTCAACCTGCCGCGCTCATCTACGTACCACCTGCTGGCGGAGATGGTTGATGCTGGTTTTGTAGTCCATTTGCCGGAGCATAAGACGTATGGCCTGGGGCTGGCCGCGTATTCCATGGCCTCGGCCTACGTGACGCAGCAACCCTTGGTGCGCATGGCTACTCGGGACTTGGAACAGTGTGCGGTGCTGGTGGGCGGATCGGGTCATCTGTCACGTATGGCTGGATCGGAAATTTTGTATCTGCAGGAGGTGCGTGCAGCCGGGGCTACCTCCTTGGTGACCGAGGTGGGCGTGCGCCTGCAAGCACATAAGACGGCATCCGGGCGTGTGATGCTGGCGCATCTGCCTGATGCGGAGGTGCGCGCCGCCTTTGATACTGCGGGAGGTAGCGGCTTTACCGCATTGAAAGAACGCTTGAGTTTGGTAGCTGCACGCGGGTGGGACCAAGAGATTGAAGAAATTACTCGCGGCCAGGCCTCTGTGGCGGTACCCATCCTGGATCATTTGGATCGCCCAGCGGCGGCGGTGGCGGTGACGTATCCGGTAGGGACGCCGGATACGAAGGTAGACGCCGCCGTTCGAGCTTTGCTGGAAGTATCGGACAAGATGGCGGCCAAAATGTACCGCAATCACAAAAAGTGATGTAGCATACATTCATCGCGTTGGGCTGTCGCGCGACACATTGAAATTATTGATCCCTTTTTTAAAGGAGTTTTTGCCATGCCTAACGCCTACCCAACCACCGTGACCGTAAATGTCGGCGCGCTGAGCATCGAGGATGTCGTTGCCGTTGCCCGCTATGGCGCGCAGGTGGAGATTGCTCCCGAAGCGCTAGAAGAGGTGGCCGCTACCCGCGAGCGCGTGGAAGAACTAGCACAGGATCCCACCCCGGTCTATGGCATTTCCACCGGCTTTGGCGCGCTCGCTCGCCGCCATATCCCAGAAGAGATGCGCGCCCAGCTGCAGCTTTCCCTAGTACGTTCGCATGCTGCGGGCACCGGCCCGGAAGTAGAAGAAGAAGTCATCCGCGCACTGATGCTGCTGCGCCTGTCCACCCTGTGCACCGGCCGCACCGGCGTGCGCCCCGTAGTGGTGGAAACGTATGCCAAGGCCCTCAATGCCGGCATTGTGCCGGTGGTGCGCGAGTATGGCTCGCTGGGCTGCTCCGGAGATTTGGCGCCGCTTGCTCACTGTGCGCTGGCCCTGTTGGGAGAAGGCGAGGTACGCGTGAACGGCGAGCTGCAGGATGCGGGCGAAGCCTTGGCCGCAGCTGGCATCGAGCCGCTGCAGCTGCGCGAGAAGGAAGGCCTAGCGCTCATCAACGGCACCGATGGCATGCTCGGCCAGCTCTGCCTGGCCATTACTGACCTGCGCGCGGCCGCAAAGACCGCCGATATTGCCACCGCCATGACCGTGGAGGGCCTGCTGGGTACCCTCGTTGTCTTTGCAGATGACCTGCAGCAGTTGCGCCCACATCCGGGCCAGGCCGATGCCGCGGCCAATATCCTCCAGGTGGCCGAGGGGTCACAGATCTTGGAAGCCGCGCTCGAGGAGTTCAAGAAGAATCAGGTACAGGATGCCTACTCCGTGCGCTGCGCCCCGCAGGTCGCCGGCGGTTTCCGCGATACGTTGACCCACACTGCCCAGGTGGCTGAACGCGAGCTGGCTGCCGCGGTGGATAATCCGGTGGTGACCAAGGATGGCCGCGTGGTCTCCAATGGCAACTTCCACGGCGCGCCGGTGGCCTATGCGCTCGACTTCCTGGCAATTGTCACCGCGGATTTGGCCTCGATTTCCGAGCGCCGTACCGACCGCTTCCTGGACCCGGCACGCAACCGCGGGCTGAACGCATTTCTTGCCGACGACCCCGGTGTCGACTCCGGCCACATGATCGCGCAGTACGCCCAGGCTGGCATCGTCAGTGAGATGAAGCGCCTCGCCAACCCCTCCTCGGCCGATTCCATTCCGTCTTCGGCCATGCAGGAAGACCATGTCTCCATGGGGTGGTCCGCCGCCCGCAAGCTGCGCAAGGCCGTCGATGGCCTGCAGCGCGTGCTGGCCGTTGAGATCCTCACCGCCGCCCGCGCCATCGACATGCGCGAGGGTGCCCCGGCTAAGGGCACCGGCGCGGTGATCGCCAAGCTGCGCGAAACCGTCAAGGGGCCAGGTGTGGACCGTTACCTCTCTCCGGAAATCGAGGAGACCGTGCGCCTAGTCAAGGAGGGCGCGCTTGTCGAAGCCGTCGAGAATGCTACCGGAAAGCTGCGTGGTTAATATGTCGACCATCTCTTGGCGCCCGCAATCTGAGCCCAACCCCTTGCCGTTTTCCCCTTTTAAAGCCAGCACGGTACCGCGCCCCATTGGATGGCTTTCCAGTGTGGATGGTGAGGGCCGCGAAAACATCGCGCCCTATAGTCAGTGGCAAAACCTCACCTTCGATCTACCCATGGTGATGTTTTCGGCCAACCAGTACCCGGATGGTCGCCGCAAGGACACGGTGCTTAACGCGGAGGAGACCGGCTGGTTCGTGTGGAATATGGCCACCTATGATCTACGCGAGGAAGTCAATAAATCCGCCCAGGTGCTCGACTATGGCGACAGCGAGTGGGACCGCCTTTCCGTAACCAAGGAATACGCGGACAATTACCGCATTCCCATGGTGAAAGAATCGCCGGTGAAGTTCGAGTGCCAGTACAAGACCACGCTGCGCGTGCCTGGTAATTCCAAGGTGGGCAGCATCGACCTCGTGGTGGCGGATGTAAAAACCATCCATATCGATGAATCTGTCATCGATGAGGAAGGCAAGCTTGACATCCTCAAGATTAAGCCCATCGCGCGCATGGGCTACTTTGACTACACCGTGGTCACAGAAAAATTCGAGATGCGCGTGCCCGGCTCCGACGACGCCGCGCGCGCCGGACTAGAGGGCAGCGCCTAGCGCATCGGCCATAACCCGCTGGCCCGCGTGGGTGGATCAAGCGGCGAGGAGGGCCGCGGAAAGGAGGGGGATAAACCGGCGCATGCACGGCATCGTCGATCGTCCCGTCTGTGTCTCATATACGAGACAGTTAGGGCTAATGTGGCATGGTACACAGGGCTGGGTCACAGTACTTTATGACATGTGACGCTGAACAAGTCCTCGGGGACAGCCCCGGGACACCGGCCTAGGGGGCTTGGGAGGGCGTCGAAAAGCACAAGCGAAAGGAATCCTCACCATGTCTCAACCACGCGAAGTACGCGCACCACGCGGAACCGAACTGTCCGCCAAGTCCTGGCAGACCGAAGCGCCCCTGCGCATGCTCATGAATAACCTCGACCCGGAGGTAGCCGAGCGCCCCGAGGATCTCGTGGTCTACGGCGGCACCGGCCGTGCAGCGCGCAGCTGGGAGGCCTTCGATGCCATCGTAGAGTCCCTTAAGGATCTCGAGTCCGACGAGACCCTGCTCGTCCAGTCTGGTAAGCCGGTCGGCATCTGGAAGACCAATGAGTGGGCGCCCCGCGTGCTCATCGCAAACTCCAACCTCGTGGGGGACTGGGCCAACTGGGAGCACTTCCGTGAGCTCGAGGACGAGGGCCTCATGATGTACGGCCAAATGACGGCCGGCTCCTGGATCTACATCGCTACCCAGGGCATCCTGCAGGGCACCTTTGAGACCTTCGCGGCCGTAGCGAAGAAGCGTTTTGGCGGCACCCTGGCCGGCACTTTCACCCTGACCGGTGGCTGCGGCGGCATGGGTGGCGCACAGCCGCTGTCTGTCACCCTTAACGGTGGCGCCTGCCTCATCGTGGACGTTGATGAAACCCGCCTAAAGCGCCGCCAGCATAAGCGTTACCTCGATGAGGTTGTCACCGACCTAGATGAAGCACTCAAGCTGGTTCTTGACGCCAAGGAAAACAAGAAGCCGCTTTCCGTAGGCCTGGTAGGCAACGCCGCCGAGGTATTCCCGGAGATTCTGCGCCGCCAGCGCGCCGGGGAATTTACCGTCGACATCGTCACCGACCAGACCTCGGCCCACGATCCGTTGTCCTACCTGCCTTCTGAAATCACCGTGGAAGACTGGCACAACGAAGCCAAGGCGGATCCAACCACCTTCACTAAGAAGGCCCGCGAATCCATGGCTGCCCAGGTCCAGGCTATGGTCGAGTTCCAGGATGAGGGCGCAGAGGTCTTTGACTATGGCAACTCCATTCGTGATGAGGCTCGCAAGGCCGGCTACCAGCGTGCCTTCGAGTTCCCTGGCTTTGTGCCGGCCTACATTCGTCCGCTGTTCTGCGAGGGCCTTGGCCCGTTCCGTTGGGCTGCCCTGTCCGGTGACCCAGAGGACATCAAGGTCACCGACCAAGCCCTCAAGGAGCTCTTCCCAGACAACGAGCACCTGCACAACTGGCTCGACGCAGCAGAGGAGTACGTCGAGTTCGAAGGACTGCCGGCACGTATCTGCTGGCTGGGCTACAACGAGCGCCACAAGGCCGGCCTGCTCTTTAACGACCTGGTGCGCGAGGGCAAGATCAAGGCTCCTATTGTCATCGGCCGCGACCACTTGGACTCCGGCTCCGTGGCCTCCCCATACCGCGAGACCGAGGCGATGCTCGATGGCACCGATGCCGTGGCTGACTGGCCACTGCTTAACGCCATGACCGCTGTGTCTTCCGGTGCTACCTGGGTGTCCCTTCACCACGGCGGCGGCGTGGGCATGGGCCGTTCCATCCACGCCGGTCAGGTTACCGTTGCAGACGGCACCGAGTTGGCCGCCGCCAAGCTGCGCGCGGTCCTCACCAACGACCCGGGCATGGGCGTTATCCGCCACGTCGATTCCGGATACACTCGCGCGAAGGAAGTAGCTGATGAGCGCGGCGTACGTATTCCGATGGAATTTCGAGCTCGCGACTAGCAGACGGCACCACATACGGGTTGGTCAAACCCAGAAAGGACGCTTTAGATGAGCACCCTGTTTACTGGAATCTCCGAATTACACACGGTTAGTGAAGCCGGAACGCTTGACGACGCCGCCATCGTCGTCACCGATGGTGTGGTTTCGTGGGTGGGGCAGCGGTCTCAAGCGCCGGCCGCTGACGACATCGTGGATTGCGGTGGGCGAGCAGTTTTGCCCGGTTGGGTCGATTCGCATACCCACATGATTTTCGATGGAGACCGCTCCGCCGAATTCGAGGCCCGCATGAGCGGTGGCTCTTATGAAGCAGGCGGCATTGCAGTCACTATGGATGCCACTCGCTCTGCTGGCGAAAGCCGACTCGAGCAGCTTCTGGTCGAGCGCATTGCAGCGGCCCGTCGAGGCGGTACTACGACCGTCGAGACAAAAACTGGCTACGGCCTCAACACCGAATCCGAAGTGCTTGCTGCGCGAGTAGCCTCCAAGTACGCAGATGACGTCACTTTTCTCGGCGCGCACCTTGTTCCACCTGGCGCGGATGCTGATGCCTACTTGGATGAGGTCGTAGGACCGATGCTTGACGGCGTCGCAGACTATGCGAATTGGATTGACGTGTTCTGTGAGCGAGGCGCGTTTGATGAGACGCAGTCTCGGCGGGTTCTTGCCGCTGGCAAGGATCGTGGCTTAGGCGTGCGTGTACACGGTAATCAGTTGGGTGAGGGGCCCGGTGTTCAACTCGCGGTTGAGCTGGATGCCGCTTCAGTCGACCACGTTAACTATTTGAGCGATGCCGACATTGAGGCTTTAGCCAACTCCGAGACCGTCGCTACCATGCTTCCTGCCTGCGATCTTTCCACTCGCGAGCCGCTAGCTCCGGGGCGTCGTCTGCTTGATGCAGGCGCCACCGTTGCTATCGCTTCTAATCTGAATCCGGGAACGTCTTATACCTCCTCGATGAACTTTTGCGTTACTACGGCGGTGCTGCAGCAGCGTCTATCTCTAGACGAGGCCGTCCGAGCAGCGACGTTTGGTGGCGCTAAAGCTCTTCGCAGGCACGATGTTGGTGGAGGCCTAGATGCGCAGGGGCGCCCGGCAAAGGGCACGATTGTTGAAGGTGCTGCGGCCGATCTTCATGTGCTCGATGCACCGAGCGCCATTCACTTGGCTTATCGCCCGGGTATGCCCATGACGTGGCGTACGTTTGTCGCAGGAAAACCTGCGTTCTAAAGGTGCTCAGCGATGGCATGTGCCATCGCTAACTGCCCTTCGTGGGTGGGATGCATAGGGTAGGCCCCATTTTCAGTCCCCGCGAGGTCGACCCAGCGCTCCGCAACGGGGGCGCAGCCGGTGTGCAGTTCGGTGCCCGGTGGCACGACGAACTGCGCGCCGGCGCGGTGGGCTGCTTGCTCGACTTCCAAGTTGATCTGCGAAATCTTTTGCATCAGCCAAAGACGGTCGACGTCGCTGACTTTTTCAATCGCGGGGCAATTGCTTTCGTTATCCGTCGGTGCAAGAAGTGGCATATAGGCGGTCGCGAAAATCTTGGCCTGTGGGGCCTTGCGGTGGATGCCGGCGTAGACGTCGTCTAGCTTGGCAGGCAGTGCCGCCAGGGCTTGGTCGATCTCCCCGCCGTGGAGTTCGGCGCAATTCAGATCGTTGGTGTTCATAGCGCAGCTTGTCAGTACGCCGAAGCCGGCGTCATTGCCGCCGATGGACAAGGTGATGATGTCGGTCGTGGTGTCCACGGCGTCCAACTGCGGTGGAAGGTCCGCACGTGGCCCCAGGACGTGGTCGGTTAGGGCGCCTTGGCACGTGACGTCGTCAAGCGCGAGCCCCTTCATCTGCTGTAACTGTGACGGATAGTTGTCGCTCGCCCGTGCACACCATCCTGGCCCGGTGTGTGGGGCGCCGCGGGTGCCCATCGAGGCATAAGAGTCGCCCAACGCGACGTAGTGCAGGGCGTCGCTAGTCTGCTCGTCCTTGCCTGTCTCTTCTTTTGCTGTGTCGCAGGCGCCAAGGCTGAGCGCTAGGGCGGTGGTTGCCAGCGCAGCCAGCGTGCTGTGGCGCACGTGGCGCGGAAAGAGACGAGCGGGGATGGTCATGGGCGTGATTGTACGCAAATGCGGGGGAAGGTTGACTATGAAATTGGGCGGGTGTGACCGTTAGGTAATGGGATAGATGGTGTGTTTGTTGGCACCTTTAAAGCGCTTTTAGCTCGATCGATGGCGGTAGGGGGTTTGTATAACGTACTGTGGAGCAAGCAATGAGCATTACCGATAACGCCACCGGCGGCGTGAACGAGCCGGAAGAAATCAATAAGTCGGAATCTCAGGAAATCTCGCAAGGTGACGTTGAAACCACCGGGGCTGCGAATAACCCTGAGGACACCGGCGCTGAAAATACTTCAGCCAACGACAATTCCCAGGGGTTTGCAACTCTCGGCCTGCCTGACGATGTTCAGCACGCCGTTGCGAAGGTCGGCTTTACCCAGCCATCCCCAATCCAGGAACAAACCATCCCGATCCTGATGGAAGGCCGCGACGTCGTGGGCCTCGCCCAGACGGGTACCGGAAAGACCGCAGCTTTCGCGCTGCCGGTTCTATCCCAGGTCGACCCAGAAGTACGCCACCCACAGGCACTGGTTCTCGCCCCAACGCGTGAACTTGCCCTGCAGGTTGCGGACTCTTTCCAGTCCTTTGCTGATCACCTGGGCCGCATCGAGGTGCTGCCAATCTACGGTGGTCAGGCATACGGCATTCAGCTTTCTGGTCTGCGCCGTGGCGCCCAGATCATCGTCGGCACCCCAGGCCGCGTCATCGACCACCTGGAGAAGGGCTCCCTGGATATTTCCCAGCTGCGCTTCCTGGTCCTCGACGAGGCAGACGAGATGCTGAACATGGGCTTCCAGGAAGACGTTGAGCGCATCCTGGAAGACACCCCGGAAGAAAAGCAGGTCGCGCTGTTCTCGGCAACGATGCCGAACTCCATTCGCCGCCTGTCCAAGCAGTACCTCAACAATCCGGCCGAGGTAACGGTCAAGACTGAGCGCCGCACCAATGACAACATCACGCAGCGTTACCTTTTGACCCCACACCGTCAGAAGATGGATGCCTTCACCCGCATCCTCGAGGTCATCGAGTACGACGCCATCATCGTCTTCTGCCGTACGAAGCACGAGACCGAAGAGGTCGCTGACAATTTGCGCGACGCTGGCTATAACGCGGCTGCAATTAACGGCGACATCGCCCAGCAGCAGCGTGAGCGCACCGTTGACCAGCTCAAGGATGGCCGCTTGGACATCCTCGTGGCTACCGACGTCGCCGCTCGTGGCCTGGACGTTGAGCGCATCACCCACGTGGTCAACTACGACATCCCGAACGACACCGAGTCCTACGTGCACCGCATTGGCCGTACCGGCCGTGCAGGCCGTACCGGTGAGGCGATCCTGTTCGTCACCCCGCGTGAGCGCCGCATGCTGCGCTCCATCGAGCGCGTGACCAACGCCCGCCTCGAGGAAATGGACCTGCCTTCCGCTGACGAGGTCAACGAGAAGCGCAAGGAAAAGTTCCTGGCCAAGATCGGCGAGTCCCTGGGCGAGAAGCAGTTCGAGTTCTTCCGCGACATGGTTCGCGAGTACTCTGCAGCGAACAACGTTGCCATGGATGACATCGCCGCAGCGCTTGCAGTCCAGCTGCAGGGCGGCAAGGACTTCCTGCTCAAGGAGCAGCCAGCGCCGAAGCGCGACCGCCGCGACCGCGACCGCTTTGACCGTGGGGATCGCCGCGACCGTGGTGACCGCGGTGGACGTGGCGGCTTCCGCGACCGTGATCGTGACCGTGGCCCGCGCCGCCCGGACGGTGACTTTGAGACCTACCGCCTGGACGTCGGCAAGCGCCAGAACGTGCGCCCAGGCGCCATCGTCGGTGCGCTGGCCAACGAGGGTGGCTTGTCCTCCAAGGACTTCGGCCGCATCACCATTGCAGTGGGCCACACTCTGGTCGACCTGCCGAAGAACCTTGACCGCGCAGTGCTGGACCGTCTGAAGGACACACGCATCTCCGGCCAGCTGATTAACATCGCCAAGGACACCGGCCGCCCGCCGCGCCGCGATGGCGATGACCGTGGCGGACGCGGCGGCCGTGGTGGCTACCGCGATGATCGTCGCGGAGGCCGTGGGCGCCGTGACGACCGTGGCGGACGGGGTGGCCGTGGTGGCTACCGTGACCGTGATGACCGCCGTGGCAGTTGGCGCGACTAACACGCGCAAAGCGTTACCGCCGTCCTTTTTCTTCCGCGGTACCTTAGAGGTGCAGCAAACCAGGGAGAATGGGGGACGGCGGTTTCGCCGTTTTAGCGCAACTTCAAATGCTGTATGCCCGCGATGACGCCTTCGCGCCATGGGGCATAATCGTGGCCGCCGACGAATTGGCGCGATACCTGGTGAGGTGACTGCAAGCAACGCGCGAACTCTTGATTGACACTGCCCATGGAATCCTTTTTCGTGGGGGTGCTGGAACTCAATGCGGTCTCTAGGGTGCCAATCTCATGGAAGATTCGCCGCGGTGGCCCGGCAAGCGGCTTTTGCCAAGCCGCAAGTTCTTCTGGATCAAACCAAAAGGACGCCGACTGCACGATGGCATTTTCTACCAGGTCCGGACGCCTGCGCACGGTGCGAGCGGCGGCGAGCCCGCCGAAGGAAGCACCGGCGATGGCGGTGTCCGCAGGTCGCATATTTACCCCGAGACCATGCAGCCAGGGAAGCAACTGATCGGCGAGAAAAGGCTCAAGCACCGCCGCGTTGCACAGCAAGGTGCCGCGGTCTTGCGCATTCGTGGTGCTGAAATATGCGGTGCTGCACTGCGGCGCGAACGGGTAGGAGTTTACGTACCTGTTGCCATCTGTGAGCAACAGAAGCGAAGGGCCGCCGGTGATATCAGCCCAGGCCTCCACACTAAAGCGGTGGCCGTCGGGGGCGGCAATATCGAAAAGCGTGTGGTGTTGGGGCTTGCGAACGGGATAAGGCGCGGCCGGAACTTCACCAGACGCTGGCACGCGCAGGCAAGTAAGGTTTCCCACCCTCTCGGATTCTTGGTCGAGTGCTGTGGCAGTTTCAATGTGTTTAATCCATTGCTCCCGTTCGGTTGAAATTGGCTTGCCTGCAGGAATTAGCCCGGCACTCATTACGAGACCGCGCGGTAGCGCGAAAGCGCCGACGAACCAGTCGCGGTAAGGCCGTAGCCGGAAATGCTCGAGGTCTTCGCGATGGACGTGAGTGATTGTGTCGAAGAAAACGTAAGCGTCGTGAGGCGAAGCGATGAGTACAACCGCTTGGTCATCGGTGTGCGAAAGCACCTGGTAACGCGCATAGACCTTTTCGGGATTAACTTCGTCCCAATCGAAATCAATGCGCTGAGCTGCACTAAGAAGGCTAATTTCGGATAACATAACGAGTTAGTATAGCATCACCTAAATAAATAATGGGTTACTTTAGTTCGGTGGGAGGTTTGCCTCGTGCTCACAGTTCGGCGTATTGCCGTCTTAGTGCTGACCTGCGCAATTCTTGCCTTGTTGTGTTTTGCTTCTTTAGCTATCGGTTCATCCCACATTCCGCTAGCCAACGTGTGGCACTTGCTCCTTCATCCTGATGGCTCCGGTGAAAGCTACAACGTCAATGGGTTGCGTCTGCAGCGGACGGTGGTGGGCGTGCTCGTGGGAGTAGCCCTTGCAGTCGCAGGTGCAGTAATGCAGGTGATTACTAGGAACCCGATGGCAGACCCAGGCTTACTGGGCGTCAACTCTGGGGCTTCGCTCGCCATCGTGGTGGGTGCGTGCTTGGGTAGCGCTGATAGTGCCCACATGCAATTTCTCCTCGCTGCGGTGGGCGCGGCCGGCGCTGCGACTTTGGTGTACTTCGTTGGCGGTGCCTCGCAAGTGGGCGGTGCCTCGCCCGTGCGGCTGGTGCTCGCTGGCGCCGCCTTTTCCGCCGCGTCCGGCGGCGTCGTTTCGGCACTATTGTTGTTGCGCGAAGATGCATTTCAAACGTTTCGCTACTGGGACGTGGGCGCGCTAACTCGCAACGACGTCAACCTGTGGTGGTTTGCGGTACCGCTCGCCGCTGGGCTCGTCATCATCTTTGCAACGTTCCCGCAGCTTTCAAACATGGCGCTTGGCGACGACGTCGCTGCCGCCTTGGGCACCGATGTGGTGCGAACCCGAGGCCTTGCCTTGGTGGGGCTGACCTTGCTTTGTGCTGCCGCAACTGCGATTGCTGGCCCCATCAGCTTCGTGGGGCTCATGGTCCCACTGTGGGCGGGATGGCTGATGGGCTCACACCTTGCCTGGACCATCTCCTTGTGCTTGGTATTCGGACCGTGCTTGATGCTCACTGCAGACATCCTGGGCCGCGTCATCGCCAGGCCCTCCGAGATCCCAGTGGGTGTCCTTACTGCCTTTGTCGGAGCGCCCTTCTTGTTCTTTATGGCAACTCGAATGAAGACTCGGAGCTGACATGTCACACCTAATACAGCGAGGTGGTCTGCCGAAAGGTCAGTGGCGAGTGGGAACGGGGAAGTACTCGGTCATTGTCCATTTCCGCAGTTGGGGCGTTTGTTTAGCATGTTCCATACTTCTATTGGCATTGAGCCTTGTCGCTTTACGCGTTGGTACCGCTAGTTATGGATTTGCGGACTTGTGGGAAGTTCTTAGCGGAGGCGGGGAAAAGCGCGCTCGCTTGGTGATAGTGGAGTGGCGTCTACCGCGCATCCTTGCGGGCATCGTGGTAGGAGCGCTGTTGGGTATGTCGGGTGTTGTTTTCCAAACGATAACTCGCAACCCCTTGGGCAGCCCGGACATCATCGGGTTTTCCATGGGCGCACAGACGGGAATCTTGGTGAGCGTCCTCGTCTTTGGCGGCAGCATCCTTGGTTCTTCCTTCGCGGCAATGGTGGGCGGAACCCTAGCCGGGGCAGTGATCTTTGCTTTGTCCAGCAAAGGAGGCTTTGGCGGTGTGCGCCTGATTTTGGCCGGCATCGCGCTGTCGGCGATGCTGGGCTCTTTAAATCGCTGGCTCCTGCTCCAGGCCGATAGCGATGCCGCCTATGGCGCGGCTCGTGCTATTACGGGAACGCTTACCGCAGTCGAGTGGAAGGAAGTGACCGTTGCTCTCGCCGCTGGCGGGGTGGTGATGCTCCTCCTGCTGTGTGCGCAGCGCCAGCTGCACCTTTTAGCACTGGGGGAGCAACGCGCTAGCACACTCGGTATGCGCGTTAACACGGAACGCGCTTGGTTGGTTATCTTGGCAACGCTCATGGTCGCCATCGCGACTACAACCGCGGGCCCCATCGCGTTCATTGCGTTACTAGCTCCTCATATTTCGAAACAGCTTACCGGTTGTAACACCCCAGTTGTTCCGGCGGCTGCCGTCGGATCAACGTTGCTCCTAGGCGCCGATGTCATGGGGCAGGTCTGGGCTTCCGAACTACCCGTGGGAGTCATCACTGCTGCAGTAGGCGGGTTTTACTTTTTCGGTCTGTTGCTGCGGAAGGAAACAAGATGAAGACAAAACTAAAGCTGAGCGAAGTGCGCACTACCTATGGCAAGAACGTGATTTCTGAATCGGTGACGCTGGAGATTCCGGCAGCGGAATTTACCGCAATCATTGGTCCAAACGCCTGCGGCAAGTCAACGCTGCTCAGTGCCATCGCCCGATTACACAAGCCTGACGAAGGCTCCATCGTGCTGGATGGGCGGGAAGTCTATGCCACCGCGCCCCGGCAACTCGCGCGAAGGCTTGGGCTGCTGCCGCAGGATGCCAAGGCGCCAGAGAAGATGACCGTGCGTGAACTGGTGGCGCATGGCCGCTCGCCACACCAAAGCCTTTTCCGCCAGTGGTCGAGCGCGGACCGTGAAGCTGTAGATCTGGCCATGGCACAAACTGGTGTTGCCGACTTGGCAGATAGAGAGGTAGATGCTCTTTCAGGCGGCCAGCGCCAACGCGTCTGGCTTGCACTCGTGTTGGCTCAGCAGACTGAGACCATCCTGCTCGATGAGCCGGTGAGCTTTCTCGACCTTGCACATCACATCGACATCTTGGAACTGTGCCAGAAGTTGTGCAATGAAGGCCGAACGGTGGTGGCGGTCTTGCACGATCTCAATCTTGCGCTGCGCTATGCCTCCAATCTGGTGGTCATGAAAGACGGAGCCGTCGTGGGGCAAGGGCCGCCTCGTGAGGTGGTCACTGAGCAGCTGCTCGAACATGTCTACGGTGTGCGCTGCCTTGTCACCCCAGACCCACTCCCCCACGAGCCGATGGTCATTCCCAGGCCGCGGTTGAAGCCAAATTCCTGATCTCGAACCCCTAAACAAAGTCCATCCGATTTCTCAAGGAGAAAAATTGAAACGACATCTCAACGCTATTACGGCGCTAACGGTTGTATTAGCTACCAGCGTGGCGCTTGTTAGCTGCAGCAGCCAAGACGCTGGTGAGCAGGAAAGACCTGAGGCTCAGACGCAAGCGACGCAGACGGGGCAGTGGCCCCGCACCGTAGAAACCGATGACGGCAACCTCGAGATTGAGGCACAGCCACAGCGCATCGTCTCGACCTCGACGACACTGACCGGTTCGCTCCTCGCTCTAGACGCGCCCGTCGTGGCCTCGGGCGCGACCAAGCCCAATATTGAGGGATTGTCCGATGATCAGGGCTTTTTCAATCAATACTCGGAGCAGGCCAAAGCTAAAGGAGTTGAAAAGCTGTGGTCGAATTCTTCACCAAACCCAGAAGACGTTCTGCCTTACGAGCCGGATCTAATCATCGTTTCAAAAAATGGCGGCGATTCAGCCTATGACCAGGTGGATCAGCTGCGGAAGATCGCGCCAGTGATGGTGGTGGATTATACGAAGGCCTCGTGGCAAGACGTCACGACCATGCTGGCGAAGGCAACCGGCAAGGAGGACAAGGCCAAACAAATTCTTGCGGACTTCGACCAGAAAGTGGACAAGGTCGCGAAATCCATCAAGGTCCCAGATCATGCGGTGTCGCCGCTAACCGTCTTTGGAGATGGCTCGGGCGCAGCTGCACTGACGCACAAGGCTGCGCAATCGCAGCTCCTGGAAAGACTTGGCTTCACGCTGACGGATATCCCTGAGCAAGTAAAGGGTGATACTTCGATGGGCAAGTCGCGCGGCGACATCGTCCAGCTGTCCTTGGAAAACGTGCAAAAAGGTCTGCCAGGCGAATCTTGGATCGTCGTCGCTGGCGATAAGAAAACCCAAGCGACAATGGAAAAGGAACAAGCCTTCAACACTTCACCGGCATATAAGAATAAGCAGGTCTACTTTTTGCCAGGGGAGACCTTCCGCCTTGATTACTTCTCCGCGCAGCTGATGCTCGATTCCCTGGCCAAGCAGTTTGCTGAATAAGCGCAAGGCCCCAACAGCATAAATAGGCCGCGATCCCCACGGATCGCGGCCTATTTATGCTGTTGGCTGATTAGACAAACATCAAGATTGCGCAGATCATCCACAGCAGGTTGAAGATGCCGGAGAAAGCGGAAAGCTGCTTCTTCAGACCTTCAGCGTCCATGTCTTCGGCGCCGTCGAGAGCAGCGAGGGCCTTCTTCTGCTTCGGCACGATGAGGAAGAACAGCAGGCACCAAGCGATAACTGCCAGCAGGATCGCGATGTGGAACTGGACTGCGGACTTGTAGGCTTCGAGGTCCGTCAGGAAGACAGCGACGCCCAGAACCGGCACGATGGCGGAGATGTAGCCATAAGTGTTGGTGATCTTGTGCAGGATGCGCGCTGCACCGACTGCTACGTGCTCACCATTGGCGGCGCTAAACATCTGACCAGGGAAGGCAGAAGTTGCCACGCAGACCGGGCCGATGAGCAGCACTGCTGCGAGGACGTGCAGAATTACTAGAAGACTAGTCATGGAGGCCTTTCACTTCAGTTTGGGGTTCGCAAGAAGTTTAGTCAGTGGTGAGCTGGAAATCGAACCGACACTGCCTGCGCATTACCCGTACATCCGCAGCTGGAAGGGGCAAATCATATTTGCGTGCCACGGCCGCAAGCCGGCGGGAGTAGTCGCAGCGGTTGGCAGGCGGTAGCCACTCGGAAGGCAGGGAATCGGACTTGTCCTGGTTGAGATCTTTTGCAGTTGCTACCAAGTTGAGCGGGTCATTGGCAAAGGCTGTCTTGCGCTGCCTATCCCAGCGGTAGGCGCCCATGTCCCACGCCGCCGAAAGAGGGAAGACGTGGTCGACCTCAACGGTGGCTGGGTTGTGTTTACCCGAATAAGGATCGTATAGGCCGTAGGCGGTGGCCTGGGCATCTCGTACATTGTCCTTTGTATCGGGTAGCCAGCCGCCGAAGGCTTCGCGTTCGTAGCCGATGATGCGAACTCGCATATCTGCTTCAGCCACGCCCAAGGGCGGGCCCGGCAGGAAGTGGTTTAGGCCCCACAACGCAGTAACCGCGCACAGCCCGGCAAGAAAATAGTGCTTCATAGACTATTTAGACTTGTGCCGTGCTGTGCGCGGTTCCCGGTGGGGAGATATAAGGGTGGCTTAGCCTTGTACCTTCTCTGCTGCTTCCTCGAAGTCCAAGTTTTTGTTGTTTTCAACAAGCTTGGCCAGCTGGGAAGCTTCTTCGAACTCGGTGACGACCTTGGTATCTGGTGCCTTGGTCACTAGGGAGACCACGCCGGTGACCACCAGGGAGATGGCAAAGCCTGGGACCAGCTCGTAGAGGGCATCGGAAAGCGCAGACATGCCCCAGCCGATAGCCACGATGGCACCGGTCACCATGCCGGCAATCGCGCCGGTGGAGTTCAGGCGCTTCCAGTACAGGGACAGCAGCACCAGCGGGCCGAATGCGGAACCGAAGCCGGCCCAAGCGAAGCCGACCAAGCCCAGGATGGAATCGGAAGGATTAATCGCCAGGACTGTCGCGATGATGGCAATGGCAACCACAGCCGTACGCGATAGGTTAATGAGAACGTCCTGGGAGGGCTTCTTCTTTGCCACGATCATGAACAGATCCTCGATCAGAGAGGTGGAAACCACGAGCATCTGTGAGGACATGGTGGACATGATGGCGGCCAGAACCGCAGTCAGAACCAGACCTGCAAAAAGTGGGTGGAACATGACCTGGGCCATGTCAAGGAAGATGGTTTCGTAGTTTTCCTGATCGGTAATGGCGTGATCAGTGTTGGTGAAAAATACCGTGCCGGCCAGGGCCACGAAGATGGCGCCAATCAGGGAAAGGAACATCCAGCTGATGCCGTAGAAGCGGCCCGCGCGGGCGTCGGCAGGCTTGCGCAGCGCCATGAAGCGCACGATGATGTGCGGCTGACCAAAATACCCCAAGCCCCAGGCTAGGTTGCCGATGATAACTGCTGCGGAAACACCGGAGAAGAGCGAGAAGTACTCAGGGTTTTCAATGACTCCGCCGGAAGCATAAGGATTCTCCGCCGCGAAGCTGAAGATATCGCCAGGATTATCCAAAGTCATGATTGCCATGATCGGAACGATGATGAGCGAGGCGAACATGAGCAAGCCCTGCACGGTATCGGTGTAGGAGACCGCGAGGAAGCCGCCGACGAAGGTGTAGAACACGGTAACGGCCGCAACGATCAGCATGCCGACCAAGTAATCGCCGCCGAAGGTGGACTCGAAATAGCGGCCGCCGGAGACCATGCCGGAAGAGACATAGAAGGTAAAGAAGAAGATGATGATGGCGGCCGAGAGAATGCGCAGCACGCGGGATTTGTCATGCAGGCGGTTCTCAAAGAAGGACGGAACGGTAATCGAGTTACCGGCAATCTCAGAGTAGGAGCGCAGGCGTGGGGCGACCCATTTCCAGTTGGCCCATGCGCCAACCAGCAGGCCGATGGCCATCCATAGCTCCGACATGCCCGTTAAGAACAATGCGCCAGGCAGGCCCATGAGCAGCCAGCCGGACATGTCCGAGGCGCCGGCGGACAGTGCCGCGACGAAGGGGTGGAGTCCACGCCCGCCCAGGACGTAATCGTCGTACTGGTCTGTTTGTTTATAGCTCCAGAAACCGATGGCGGCCATCGCGAGCAGATAGAGAATCATCGCCACGACGTACCAAGTGGAATCTTGCACGGATTTCTCCTCGTTGTTTGAGAGTAGGACCCTCCCACGCTAACGTGACGCGCATTACAACCCAACGAGATTCTGTCCCGTTACCAAAAATATGTGACTCCATACACAGGTAAATCTCATGGTCTATCAGTGGAAACGTAAGAATGTAACGAGATTATAACGATTGCGCTTTCTTGCAATTTTCGCCCTTAAAGCTCTCGCCCTGCCCCCAAAAGGTGCGCTGCTAGACTGGCAGCTATGGCTTCTTACCTCCTCCACGGCCTTTGGCTCCCAGTCTCAGGGCTTAGCCTATGGATTGAGCAGGTGGAAGGGCACAAGATCATCATGCCTTCGGCAGTGCCAGAGGGGACTTTCCCCGAGGTGGTGGAGACAATTCTTGCCAAGAAGTCCTTCCGCAACCGCGCCCGAGTCTCTTTGCGCACGCCAAAGGGCAAGGACGTCTCCCTCATGGTCCCCATGGCCATGTTTGCTCCCGAGGAAGCCGTGGCCACCCTGGCCAAGATGGAGTTTTTAGACTCACTAAGCCAAGCGGCAACACCGGAACAAAAAGCCACCATCGCCCCAGATCTTCTGTGGCTGATTCGCGCCTACCGGGGACTTAGCAAGTTCGTGCGCGCCGGGCGCGTGACCATCCGCCTTTCCTATCAGGGCGGCGAGTGGTTCCCCATGTGGCAGCTGACCTCGGGCTTGGGCGAGCGCGGATGGCTCGCCGAGATGCTGGCTGCCGCGCCGGGCATTTTGACCATCAATAACCGCGCGCTTTCTGATGACATGGCAGACGAGCTGACCCACTGGATCGCATTTACACAGTTGCGCTCGCTTGCCGACGCCCCCCGTCCCGCACCGTGGCACGACTTCGCGCAGGCCATGCTCACGACCGCGCCGGTGAAAAAGGGGCGCGCGCAGCTGCTGCGTGCTCTAAACGAGTGGAAAGACTCGATTACCTCTGTCGACCTGCAGCTGGTGTTCATTGTGGAAGAGCCCGGCCACGATGAAGATCCAGAATCCAGCGTCTGGCCCATCCGCGTGCAGGTCCGTTCCGGCACCGACGCCCCGCGCCCCATCATCGAGGAGCAGCTGGACAGAGGCAGCGTGGTCAAGCTGCGCGACTCGCAGCGCAAGGCACTTAGCCTGGCGCCGCGCCTGCGCGAGTCTTCGGCCGTTCCGGACTATGACGCCGGCGATTGGGATGTATTCTTGGGCACCGATCAGCTGGTGGAGTTCGTTTCCAAGGACGTCGCCCAGCTCAAGGCAGCCGGCTTTACCGTGCTGCTGCCTAAGGCATGGGCGCACATGGAAACCAAAGCCAAACTGGAAACCCGCGAGGTGCGTGACCCTGCCGAAGGATCCACCAAGGCCCACCTCGGCATGGACAAGCTGGTGGAATATGATTGGCATCTTTCCGTAGGCGATATTGAGCTCACCGAGGAAGAGATGCGCCAGCTGGTGGCGTCCAAGTCCGGCCTGATTCGCCTCCGCGGCGAGTGGGTGACCGCCGATACCCAGGCGTTGTCCAAGATTTCCGAGTACATGGACAAGCTGGCGGAAACCGCCAAGAAGCGTAAGAAGAAGGAACTCGAGCGGCTTAGCGCCGCCGCCGAGCGCGCTCGGAAGCTAGAACAGCCGGGCTGGCAGGAACTTGTCGCGGACGTCGAAAAGCGCTTGCAAGAATTCAACGAGGGCGAAACCTCCCAGGTCTCCGTGGCGGAGCTGCGCGAGTTGGCCCTGCAATCCATGGCCGAGGAGCCAGTGGAATTTACCGGCTCGACGTGGCATACCTCTCTGCTCGGCGGCATGGATTCTCCCGCGCCCGCGCGCATCGAGCTGCCCGATACCGTCCAGGCGGAGCTGCGCGAGTATCAGCGCCGCGGCGTGGATTGGCTCTACTGGATGTCCCGCAACAACATTGGAGCAGTGCTCGCCGACGACATGGGCTTGGGCAAAACCCTCCAGCTGCTTACGCTGCTTGCCATCGAGCGCCAAGAAAACCCGGAGCTCAAGCCAACCATTGTCGTGGCGCCTACTTCCGTAGTGGGCAACTGGGCGCGCGAGGCCGCGAAGTTCGTGCCGAGCCTCAAAGTCCTGGTGCAGCACGGCTCGGATCGCCTCAAGGATGAAGCACTCATCAAAGCCGCGGAGAAGGCAGACCTCGTCATCACCTCCTACGGAACAGTCGGCCGTGACTTCCTTACCTTGGGCAAGGTGGAATGGGACCGCGTGGTGCTCGATGAGGCACAGGCGATTAAGAATGCCGCGACGCGTTCCTCGAAGGCGGTGCGCTCGCTGCCTTCGCGCCACCGTATCGCGTTGACCGGCACGCCGGTGGAAAACCGTTTGTCGGAGATGCGCTCCATCCTGGATTTCTGCAATCCCGGCGTTCTGGGCAGCGCGTCCTTCTTCCGTAATCATTTTGCCAAGGCCATCGAGCGTGAAAACGACGAGACCATGGCCGAGCGCCTGCGCCAGCTGACAGCGCCGTTTATCCTGCGCCGTCTCAAGACGGATCCGAACATCATCGATGACCTGCCAGAGAAATCGGAGCAGATCATCACCGTGGCGATGACGGCCGAGCAGGCGGCGTTGTACAAGGCGCTTGTTGACGACGTGCAAAAGGCCTTGGAGGTACGTGAGGGCATGTCGCGCCGCGGCCTGGTGTTGGCCTCGCTGACTCGCATCAAGCAGATCTGCAACCATCCGGCACACTATCTGGGCGATGGCTCCGCCATCACCATTAAGGGAAAGCACCGCTCGGGCAAGGTCGAAGAGCTGATGCGGATTGTGGACCAAGCTGTAGAAAGCGAAGAACGCATCCTCATCTTTACCCAGTACAAGGCCTTCGGCGACCTTTTGCAGCCTTATCTCACCCAGCAGCTGGGCAGGGACATCCCGTTCCTGCACGGTGGGGTGACAAAGAACCGTCGTGACCGAATGGTGGAGGAATTCCAGGCGCCGGACGGGCCGCCGGCGATGATCCTCTCGCTCAAGGCAGGCGGCACGGGCCTGAACCTGACCGCGGCGTCGATTGTTGTGCACATGGATCGCTGGTGGAATCCCGCCGTGGAAAACCAGGCGACCGACCGTGCCTTCCGCATTGGTCAGCAACGCAACGTGCAGGTCTACAAGATGATTACTGCGGGCACGCTCGAGGAATCCATCCAGGACATTTTGGACGGCAAGACGCACCTGGTCGGCGCCGTGGTAGGCGAGGGCGAAGGCTGGCTAACCGAGCTGGATCCGGAGCAATTGGCACAGCTGATGAGCTACAGGGAGGCTGACTAATGGCGCAGCATACTAAGTCTGAGGAACACGACAACGTCATCTATGCCAACTTCGGCGCGCGCAAACGCGTGAGCACGCCGGAGGAGGCCGGCCGCGTCTCTCGCGTGCGCAGCATGGCTCCTGCGGCAACGCGCATCGTCTCCTTCGTGAACAAGGAGGCCGATTCCGGGCGCATTACCCGTGGACGCCAGTACGCCAACGGCGGTCATGTGGTGGGCCTGGACGTGCGCAACGGCGCAGTACACGGCAAGGTTGCCGGTTCCCAGAACGAGCCTTTCACCGTGTTGTTGCAGGTGCCGTATCGCACCAACGATGACGTGGCGGAGCTGAGCCAAATGTTTGCCCGCACGCCGAACTCGATCGCGAACGCACGCGACGGCCTGCTCAGTGAGGAAGCGCTCGACATTCTCATTGCGCAAGACCCAGCCGATATGCGGTTTTCATGCACCTGCCCGGACCCCGAGTACGTGTGCAAGCACGTGGTTGCCGTGGCCGACCGGCTGGCGGCGCGCATGGATGCCGATCCCTCGGTAATCTTTGCCCTGCGTGGCTTGGACTTTGCGCGCCTCGAGCAGGCTGTGATGGAGCAGGCGAAAAATGTCTCCCAGGACAGTTTTTCCGGTAGCAGCCTCAGCCCCGAAGAGCGCAACGAGCTGTTTTGGGAAGGCCGGCAGTTGCCCGATATGCCGCGCCCGAAAGTGGCACCGGCAGTTGATGACTCTGACCCAGATCTGCTGCGTAAGGCCATGCGCGCCGTCAGCCATACGAACATAGATTTGCTTCGCGCGGTCTCTGATGTCGAGGACCTTTACTATCATCTGACTCACCAATAGGCATAAGGGCTTAGCGCCTGCTGCCGGAGACTTTAAAAGGGGAGAGTTTCATCCATGGTGACCTTCATCCATACCTCGGACTTTCAGTTGGGCATGACCCGCTGGTTCCTCGAGGGCGAGGCCCAGGTGCGCTTCAACGATGACCGTGAGGCGGCCGTTGTCAGGCTCGGCGAATTAGCCGCGGAAACCGGCGCGGAATTCATCGTGGTGGCAGGTGACGTATTTGAGCATAATTCGCTCAGCAAGGCCACCTTGGGGCGTGCCAAGGAGGCCTTTCGCAATCTGCCGGTGCCTGTTTATCTGTTGCCCGGCAACCACGATCCGCTGGTGGCGGATTCCATCCTGCGCAAGCCTTTTGCGGACAACGTCCACGTCATCGCGGATTCCACCCCGATTGAGGTGCGCGAAGGAGTGGAGATCGTCGGCGCCCCGTATCTCTCCAAGCGCGCAAACTATGACCTCGTGCAGGCAGCGCTCGCCCCGCTCGAGCCTTACGACGGAGTGCGCATCGCCGTGGGCCACGGGCAGGTGGAAGCACGCGAGTCTGAGGCTGACGTTATTGACTTAAAGTTTGTTGAAAACCAGATTTCTGAGGGCGTCATCGATTACCTAGCTCTGGGAGATACCCACTCCACGCAGGCCTTGGGGCAGTCGGGGCGCGTCTGGTTCTCCGGCAGCCCGGAGACCACCGCTTTTGATGACCGCGAGCGCGATTCCGGCAATGCACTGGTCGTGGTAATCGACAATGGGCAGGTTGAGGTCACCCCGCACCACATCGGCCGCTGGGCTTTTCGCGCGGTGGCGGCAGACGTCAACTCCGACGAGGATGTCGAGCGCTTCCTCACTGTTCTCGATGACATGCCGAACAAGTCCCGTACCGCAGTGAAGTATGGCTTGCGCGGCACGGTGGGGTTGGGCGCCCAAGCGCGTTTGGAGCAAGGCTTGGCCGAGCTCGAGCCGGTCTTCGCCTCGCTGCGCCCGCGTGAGCGAACCATGGACTTGCACCTTGCTCCCGATGAGGAGGAACTTGCCAGTCTTGAGCTTTCCGGCTTCGCCGCTGATGCCTTGGCGGAGTTGGTGGAAAACCTGGAGGACCCTGTAGCCCGCGACGCAGCCAACCTGTTGTTCCGTCTCAGCGTGAAGGAGGCTTAAAGCCATGATGCGTCTACACAGCTTGGAAATCTGGAACGTCCGCGGCGTCGAGCATCTGCGTATCGAACAGCTGCCGGAGACCGGCGTCGTGGTCATCCACGGTGAGAACGAGGCCGGCAAGTCCACCATCGTGGAAGCCATCGATACCGTGCTGACGGAAAAGCACACGGGTGCCGCTAAGAAGATTAAGGCGCTCAAACCGGTGGACCGAGATGCGGGCCCTGAGGTAGAGTTTGAGGTCACCGTGGGGCCGTATCACTTCCGCATCCACAAGCGCTGGCTCAAGAAAAAGATGTCTGAACTGCGCGTTCTAGCACCGCGTGCGGCGCAATTTACTGGCGGCGAGGCCGATGACGAGCTGGATCGCATCTTGAACGAGCATCTTGACCGCCAGCTCCTTGACGCTCTGTTCCTCCGCCAGGATGACCTAGGCTCCGGCGTGGCTGCCGTGGGTATTCCTTCGGTGACGAATGCCTTGGAAGAAGCCAGCGGTATGGATACCGCGGCCGCGGAAGACTCTGAGCTGGTCAATCGCGTGCAGAAGGAATACGAAAAATACTTCACCGCGCGCACCGGGCAGCCGGCTAAAGAACTAAAGGATGCCCAAGAGCGCTACAACGCGGCAGAACTTGCGCACAATGAGGCCACGGAAGCATTGCGCCAGCTTGACGATGTCGTGGTCAAACATGAGGCTGCACAACTTGCCAAGCGCGACGCCGAGGAAGCATTGCCGGCAGCGCAGGCAGAGCTAGCCGAGCGCGAAAAGGACGTTGTTGAGGCCCGCGCCGTCCTCGAAAAAATCGAAGCCCAGCGCGAAGTGGTTGACCGCGCTGCGGCAGATGTGGAAGCCAAGAAAGAAGCACTCGAACGCCGCCGCAGCGCGGTGGAGGAGGTTTCCAGGGCCGCTGCGAATCTCGCGGCTCTAGCCACCAAGGTCGAAGAACTTAGCGCGAGCGTCGAAGATGAGAAAGAAGCTCGCAGCGCGCTCGAGGAAAAACTCGAGCGCGCAAATCAAACCTATGAGAAGGCACGCGCCAACCTCCAACACGCGCGAAAGGCGCACAAGAAGAAGGAGCGGGAGGCCCTTGGCGAGCGCCTTGAACACCTAGGCAAGCTCGACAAAGAACTAGCAGACCGCCGCGCCGAGCTAGCAAAAGCACCAGAGGTTGCAAACCTCAAAGACATCGAGCAAGCCGCTAACGAAGTCCAGGTCCAAGAACGTGTCTTTGCCGCAGCCGCTGCCAAGCTGGTCATCAGCGGTGAAGGCGAGTTCGAGGTCGACGGCGAAGTCCAACAAACCGACGACAACACACAAACCATCCAGCTACGCGATGGCATGAAGTTTGCATTCGGCAAGATTCAGGCAACCTACCAAGCAGCAGCCGGTGATACCTCGGCCGATACCGTGGCACAGGCGCGCACGCGCCTTGCGCAACTGCTTGAAGACGCTGGTTGCGAAGATCTTGCTGCGGCGCAGAAGCTGCGCGAGGAATTCTTGGAAAAACAGCGCGCCGTCGAACAAGCTCAGCGCGAGTTCAAGGCGGCCTTGGGCGCCGACGACCTTGGCGAGCTCGAAGCAAAATATGCCGCACAGTCAGCGGACTTTGAAGAGCCTAGCGAGCACGAGGGCACGGACGTATCTGAGGAAGCACTCGACTTGTCCAGTGCCGAGTCAGCTGAGGAAGCCGCGCGCAGCGAAGTCACCATGGCGGAAAAGGAGCTGGCCCCGTACCGGGATAGCCAGGCAGCCACGCAGCTGGCTGCTGCACAGGCGCGGCATGAATCCGCTGCCAACCAGCATGCTGCAGCTGAGGAGGCGCTGTGTCAGGCCCGCGATGCAGCAACGGATGCAGACGTTGAAGAGGCTCTCCATGCGGCGAAGGTGCAGCTGGAGCGGCAGCGCGAACGCCTCGAGGAGCTCAGCGCCATCGACGTCGATACGGTCTTTGCTCTGCACAAGGGCGCGGAAGAACAGGTACGTAGCCTGAACAACGCAATTTTGAGTGCTGACGGCGACATGCGCGAATATGTCGGCCGAATTGAGATGCACTCTGGTGTGGCCGAACGCCTGGCTGCAGCCAGCGCTGAGCTGGAAATCTCACGGGAGGTACTCGCGGCCGTCGAAAAGCGTGCAAATGCTGCCCGCTATCTGCGGGAGCTGTTGCTTAAGCATCGCGATGCTGCGCGCCAGCGCTACGCCGCGCCTTTCGTGACAAAGCTTAATGCTCTCGCGCGCACCGTCTTCGGCGGTGACGTCGACTTCGAGCTCTCCGAGGAGCTCGTTGTCACCGCGCGTAGCCGCAACGGCCAAACCATTGATATGGGTTCGCTTTCCGGCGGCGCGAAGGAACAGCTGGCCATCCTTACACGGTTTGCTATCGCCGGGCTCGTTCAAGAGTCCGGTGTGCCCGTCATCGTGGACGATGCGCTGGGCTCTACCGACTCGACACGCCTGAACCTGATGTCGACGCTCTTCGCCCAGGTAGGCAAGCATTCGCAGGTGCTCGTGCTTACATGTATGCCGCAGCGATACGCGCGTGTACCGGAGCGCACGGAGCTTGCCATGGACGCGCTGAAGGTTTAGTTTTTCTCAGTAAAGCCAGTGTGTACTGTTATTTGCATGACTACGGGAACCCGCTGGCTTAACGAGGAGGAACAGGAGCTTTGGCGCCTGCTTCTTGGATCCATCCGCAAGATCAATCGCGGCATGGAAGAAACTCTCATGTCCGGTGGGGAAGTCTCTGCTTCTGAGTTCGCCGTCCTAGTGACGTTGTCCGAGCAAAAAGACCATCAGATGCGCCTGCGCGAGCTGTGTGCCGAGCTGGATTGGGACCGTTCCCGCACATCCCACCAAGTAACGCGCATGGAAAAGCGCGGGCTCGTCACCAAGTGCAAGAGCGTCGGCGATGCCCGCGGCGTGGTGGTAAAGATAACGGATGACGGTTTTACCCGCCTCGAGCGCGCCGTGCCTGAGCACGTCGAGTCCGTGCGCCGTCTTGTCTTTGATCACCTAAGCGAGGAAGATGTTCCCTCGTTGGTTAACTTCTTCAAAGGGGTGCTAGCAGTAAAGAACGTCCCTGGCTACGAGGGATTCGTACCCGACGAACTTCTGCACGGTCAAGCAGAGCCTCAGGTTTAGGCTTGCAAGGTTGCCGGCCAAAACACGACCAAAGCTGACCTATCATGTGGCTTAGCGCCACAGTCAAACTCATATGTAGCCCAAAAGGAGACACCACCATGATGGGACAAGAGCTCTTCGAGCACCCTAAGCGCCAGTACCCGCACTACAACATCACTGTTCTCGATGACCTGGGTGCCCCAGAAGCTCACCTCGAGGGAATTGCTACGGAAGAACAGGTGGCTGCTATGGACGCCGCCTTGGAGAATTTTCCAGACGCTGCAATTACCTTTGACGAGGAAGGCGGCCACTGGATTGTTGGCGAAGAAGCCGATATCAACCGCATGTTCGCTGATAGGGACGCTTTTGTCGACGCCCTCGAAAACAACGAGGATCCTGGTATTTAAAACAGGCCGCAATGGTGTCAATCAAACGGTGGATAACTACAAATTCATAACGATCTACTGCTAAAGTTAGTGCCAGTGATTACTCTTGCTAGGCGAGGTGTGCCTAGGGAGTACAAGGCGCAGTGAAAGGAAACAACGGATTATGAACGAATACGAGGCACAGGAACAGCGCGAAGCAGCTGCACGTGACAAGGCTGACGGCTGGGTATCTGTGTTCGTCCAGTGGATCCCGAACATGCTCCTGGTTTTCGTTCTCGTTACCGCTATGTTCCTCGGCATGTTCTACATCGAGCACGGCACCCTGGACATCACCCAGGAGATCGCAAACCCGTTCATCAAGTAGTACTTGGAGAACTCAAAGCTCAATAGCTAAATATTAAAATGGCGGCCCATCTTCTGGACCGCCATTTTGTCGTTTTAAAAGCCTGCCGCAATTAGTGCTGCTCGTTCGGATCGTTGTCCGCGTCTTCCTTGGTCTCGTGGATGGTGCCCTTAACGTGATCCGGTGCGGCGTAGATGGAGTAGAGCTTTGCTGGCTCGGAGCCCTCGTTGACGAAGTTGTGCCACTTGCCAGCTGGTACGAAGATGGCAAAGTCGTCTTCGACTACCTGGTCGATGTCTAGGTTGTCCTTGTCTTCACCAATCATGATGCGGCCCTGGCCGGACTCGAGGCGCAGGAACTGGTCATGGTCATCGTGGACCTCCGCGCCGATTTCGCCGCCGGCAGGAATAGACATGACGGTCATCTGCAGGTATTGGCCGGTCCACAGGGTGTCACGGAAAGCATCGTTAGCCAGGGTGGTCTCTTCGATGTTGAGAACATAAGGGGTCGGGCCATGGTCGGTGCGCAGATCTGACATGTCAGGTACCTCCTTGTAGGGATTATGGGTCTTTAACACCAGCTTATGCGCGCCCGCGTATTAATGCTGAGGATTTTCTTTTCTCGTATCTTCGCCGCCGTCCTGCCATTGCCTCTTATGCTGTTCGGACTTTTTGTGGTTGCGGATGGATATCACGCCGATGACGATACCGATGACGATGGGCACCCACACTTTCGAGTTGTCGAGCAAGAAAACCATCCACTCGGGCAGCGCCGGGAGGTCAGGGAAATCGATGTTCGGCCAGTTGATGCCTGGCCAATCGATACTGATGGTTGGCAGATGGATTTGGGGAAGCTCGGGGAGATCTGGCAGATCCGGCCAGTTGATGTCGGGGATAGGCAGCAAGTCCAACAGCTTGCGCAGGATTGGGCCGAGCACGATAACGGCCAACGCCCAACCGCCTTTACCAAGGCCCGCGAGGAGGGGATAGGCCACGCGTTTAACGGGGCTTTGCTCCATTGCTTCGCGACGCCGCGCACCCCGGCTGCCAGCTGGTGGCTCGAATTCGACCACCTCTGAGCCGTTGTGATATGTCACCTCGAGCAACTCGTCGAGAGCATTCGCGTGCAGCTTGAGGTGCGGCTTCGTGCGGTTGACAAGCTCTAAGCTGCGTAGCTCGTCGGTATCGATTTGTTTTAGTGCCACTCGCGCCGAAGACAACGAGGTGTACCTTCCAAGGACTTCGCCATCGCGGCAAACTTGCACGCGAATAGGTGGATTATCAATGAATGCCCGGATTCTATCTTTAAGCGGCATGTTGGCGTCTAGGGCGGTGTATTCTTGCTCGCTCGGTTCTTGCGGCCAGTTTTCATAAGCTGCAGCAAACTCCACATCGGGGCCGACCATGACCTCGAGCCTTCCCGCCTCAGGATGGTTCAGAATCCACGTTTCCATGACCTAGGCCTTCCTTCCGGTTAACCAGCTGCCCAACCACGCAAGCAGGACGACCTCAACTGCGTAAATCCACGTACCGGTGTTGTAGTAGACCTTGGTAGAAAGCCAAAACATAAAGGCCGCAATGAGCGGAAAGGACAGCGTATAGCGGAAGAGCCGGCCATCCAGCATGCCCAATGCCAACGCCATCACTGGCAGTAGCACCAGCATGGTCACAGTCGCTGTATTCCCACTAAGAGCCGCGCCCACAATCCCCGGCACCACGAAGAACGCTAACGCGACCGCGAGAAACGAGAGGTAGGCCCGCGTGGGGCGAGATGTTGATTCCATGGCCCTGACCTTACAGCCCGCGGGATCATTCTTAGGAATGATTCTTTGACTTCGAGTGGTAGGGGGGAATTCCTAATATCGAGCGACGGCGATGCGCTAGAGATTTCTGGAAGCTGCAAGAAATGGAAAATGTGGATACGAAGCTGAAACCCTCGCCTGCCGGGTTGAACGCCGAGCAAGCGAAGGGAGAAATTGTGCCCCCGACAGGGATCGAACCTGCGACCTTCGGTACCGGAAACCGATGCTCTAATCCGCTGAGCTACGGAGGCAAATGATAGGTGGCATGCGCCAGATATCAACGGTGTGATTCTAGCGCATGCCAGTAGTTAGAAGCTAATGCGGGGTGAGTTCCGCATACGAGCCTTACTTCACGATGATGACTATGAGATCGCGTGGACCGTGCACGCCCTCGACGCGGGAGAGCTCAATATCGGAAGTAGCAGACGGGCCGGAAATCCAGGTTGCTGGGAAGTCCGGATTGATGCGCGAGACCATCTCCGGCACGCCGTAGACCACCTGCTCCTTGCGTACGATGCATACATGGCGGTCTGGGACCAGCGTGAGAGCGCGGCGGCCGCACAGCGGGCCCGCCTCCAACACGATGGTGCCGGTCTGTGCGGAAGTTACGTGGGACTCGGTGAGCACGGCGTCGACAGTATCCAGCTCGCGCGGGTCAGACGTGGGATCGTCGGCGGTTAATGTGACGTCGGAGGTGATGGCGTCGATAAGCGCGGTGTCCATGCCCTGTGCATAGGTCACCGTAGAACAATCCTTGTCCGTGAAGACCTGCGAGATGGTCTTGGCCAGGGACGCCTCATCCGTGACGTGGACCTCCGCCTTGTAATCCTCAAGGCGGTCAACCAGCATGTCACGCAGCTCATCCGCGTTTAGCGTGCCCTGCGTTTCGTACTCACGCGGGATGTCGACGTGTTCAGACAGGCCTGCCTGCTTCTGCGCGGTGCGAATGCGCTTCAGGATCTCTTCTTTGGCGGTACTCACTTGATGCCCTCCTTCTTGGCCTGGGCGAGCAATTCTTTAGCTTCATCGGAGTCAAACCACTGACGGAAAGACTTCTTCGGGGGGACTGCAGTATCGCGGGCGTCGGACCAGCCGGAGAGGAACAAAGGCAAGTTATCGATGACGCCGTTGAAACCGCCCAATACGCGGCCGAGGGCAACCATGTGGGTGATCTGGTTCCAGACCTTTGGGTGGCCCCACACGAGCTGAACCGCGCTAAACAGTTTGGATTCCACCGGCGGGGTAGCGTTGGTGACTTTTTGGTGGCGGTTCTCCAGGATGACCTCAGAAAGCGGAATCTTCACCGGGCAAACCTCGTCGCAGCGTCCACACAGGGAGCATGCATAAGGCAGGCTGGCGGAAGGATCGTGGTGGTCCTTGATACCGGTTAGCTGCGGGGTAATGGAGATGCCGATGGGGCCTGGGTAGACCGAGCCGTAGGCGTGGCCGCCGGCGCGTTCGTAGACCGGGCATACGTTCAGGCAGGCGGAGCAGCGGATGCACTTGAGTGCCTGGTGGCCGATCGGACTGGATAGTGCTGCGGTACGGCCGTTATCCAGCAGAACGAGGTGGAAGCTCTGCGGGCCATCGTTTTCAGTTACGCCCGCCCACATCGAGGTGTACGGGTTCATGCGCTCTGCCGTGGAAGAACGCGGCAAAAGCTGCAGGAAGACCTCAAGGTCCTGGAATGTTGGCACGAGCTTTTCGATGCCCATCACAGTAATCAGGGTCTCCGGCAGGGTAAGACACATGCGGCCGTTGCCCTCAGACTCCACGATATTGATGGTGCCGGTTTCTGCGACACCAAAGTTCGCGCCGGAGATGGCGACCTTGGCCTTCATGAACTGCTCGCGCAGGAAGGTACGAGAAGCCTCCGCGAGTTCGGCTGGCTCAGCCTTTAGGGATTCATCCGTGTTCGGCATTTTGTTGACGAAGATGTCACGGATTTCGGCACGGTTGCGGTGGATGGCTGGAACCAGGATGTGGGAGGGCTTATCCTCGCCCAGCTGAACGATGAGCTCAGCCAGGTCGGTTTCGCGGGCATTGATCCCTACGGACTCGAGGTGCTCGTTCAGGCCGATTTCCTGGGTTGCCATGGACTTGACCTTGACGACGTCGGTCTCACCGGTCTCGCGGATAAGGCCCTCGATGATCTCGTTGGCTTCCTTGGCGTCGCGGGCCCAGTGAACAATGCCGCCGCGCTTGGTTACCTCTTCCTCAAACTGGAGGAGGAGCTCAGGCATCCGGGCTGCCACGTCCTCTTTGAGGGCGGAGCCGGCGTCACGCAGTTGCTGCCAATCCGGTAGCTCTTCGACGGCGTTGGCGCGCTTATTGCGAATAGTGGTGGTGGCGTGGTGCAGGTTGCGGCGCTGGGTAGCGTTGTTCAGGCCGACGTGTGCCAGCGGCACGAATGCCTTGCTGCCGCGCAGGTTGCCGTAACCTTCGGGCGCCCGCGGTGGGGTGGTATCGAGGAAGGAAGTCATTAGAGCATTTTCTCCTTGGAATATGCGGCCGTATCAGGGGTCCATGGGTGCTCCTTGGTGGAAGCCAGGATTTCGGCCATGTGGATAACGCGCACGCCACTGCGCTGGCGGGAGAGGGCGCCGCCGATGTTCATCAGGCAGGAAGAGTCACCGCCGGTCAAGTACTCAGCCTCGGTGTCCTTTACGTGGCGGGTCTTGTCCGAGACCATGGCCTGGGAGACCTCAGGATTCTTAATAGAGAAGGTACCGCCGAAGCCACAGCACTCTTCCACGTTTTCTAGCGGCACGAGGTCGATGCCCTCGACCTTGCTCAGCAGCTGGTACGGGCGGTCACCCAACTTCAAAAAGCGCAAGCCATGGCAGGAAGCGTGGTAGGTGACCTTATGCGGGAAGAAGGCACCTAAGTCGGTGCGCTGCTCGATGTCGACCAAGAACTCCGGGAGGTCCAAGGTCTTCTGGGAAGCAATCTTGGCGCCGTCGACGTCAGCGGAGGTGCCGAAGCGGTCAGCAATCTTGGCGTGCTGTTCGCGGACTGCGCCGACGCAGGAGCCAGAAGCGGAGACTACGTAGTCAATGGAAGGATCCGCGAAGGCGTCCGCATAGCTGCGGATCATCCCTAGGGTTTCCTTCTGATAACCGGTATTGATATGCATCTGTCCGCAGCAGGTCTGCTCTTCCGGGAAGACCACTTCATGGCCCAAGCGGGAGAGGATTAGTGCGGTTGCTTTGTGTGCGTCCGGGAAGAGGGCGTCACCAATGCACGTGGAAAATAGTGCAATTCGCATACTTTGCGCTCCTTTTACTGCCCAAGTTTGCCTCCGATGAGCTGGATGCAGGAGGCTCAGGCAAACGTTTTTCGTTGTGGAATAAATACTACCGATAACTCCGCAGATATTCTGTCGAAAAAGGCCTGTTTAACTGGGGTTATTTCACAACACTAGTGTTGCGAAATTGCTCACGTGCACAGATGGACGCACGGCTTTTGTCAGAGCCCGATCTGCGGCGCCAAGTGAGTCATGCGTCACTGGCAAGTTCAAACCTTTTGGGGGTAAACGAAAGTCGCCACACCTAATAACCGGGTAGGTGCGGCGATTTTTTGGCTTTGAAAATTGCGGCTATGGAACCAGGAAGCCCAGCACGTTGGTCATTAGGAACACGATGATGCAGACCGTGGCTAGGAAGGCCAGAGAGTAGCCCACCACGGCCTTCAGGATGCGGGATTCCTCGCCTTCCATTTTGACGGCCGTTGCGGCGATGGCCAGGGACTGCGGGGAAATCATCTTGCCCACCACGCCGCCGGCGGTGTTGGCAGCAAGCATGAGGTCTGGATTGACGGAGATGCGCTCGGCGGCGGTGACTTGGAGGTTAGCAAAGAGAGCGTTGGACGAGGTGTCCGAGCCGGTGACGGCCGTGCCAATCCAGCCCAGGGCGGGTGCGAAGAGAGCGAAGATGCCGCCTGCCGACGCCACGAACTCACCAATAGAGATGGTCTGGCCGGAGTAATTCATGGTGTAAGCCAAGGCTAGGACCAAGATAATCGTAAGCGCCGAGAACTTCATGCGGGCGCAAACCTCGCCAAACTTGGCAAGCGGCGCGGACTTTGCCAAATGGTAGTGGCCGCCATCGTTGAAAATCCAGAAGATGATTGCCACGATTAGCCCAGAAATCAGCAGCAAGGTGCCGGGATTACCAAAGACGTTGAAGCTAAACGAGGTGTCCATGGCCTTGCCGGCAGAGTCAAGGACTGTGCTATCCAGGCCCGGCCAGGCGAACTTAATCTTCCAGAAACCAAAGAGCTTGGGCACGGCGGTGGCAAGCGCAAAGACTGCGGTAACCACGGCGTAGGGAAGCAGCGCCATCCAGATGCGGACGCCGGAAAGATCGGTGACTTCCTCCTGCGCTGGGATCTCCATGCGCTGACGCAGTTCGGCAACGCCCTTTGGCTTCCACATGCGCAGGAACACGAATGCGCAGCCCAGGGAAACGATGCAGGCCACGACGTTAGTCAGCTGGTAGGCAAAGAAGTTGGCCGCGGCCCACTGGGCGATGGCGAAGGAGCCGCCGATGACTGCGGCGGCCGGGGCTGCCTCCCTGACGCCGCGCATGCCGTCCAGGATAAAGAGGATGAAAAATGGCACTGCGGCTGCGATTAGTAGGACCTGCAAGGAAATCAAGCCCGCAATATCGGCGGTCTGCTCCGCGGTGCGGCCGCCAACTTCACCTGCGGTGGTAACGGGGATACCCACGGCGCCGAAGGCAACGGGCGCGGTATTGGCAATAAGGACGGTGGTGGCAGCCTTCAGTGGTTTGACACCCAATGCCAGAATCATCGTTGCGGTAATCGCTACCGGAGCGCCGAAGCCTGCCAGGGCTTCGAGGAGGCCGCCGAAGCAGAACGCGATGAGGATGGCCTGGATGCGGATATCGCCTTCGCCAAGCAAGTCGAAGGTTTTGCGCAGATCCTCAAAGCGGCCGGAAGCTACGGTGATCTCGTAGAACCAGATGGCGGTGATGATGACCCAGACGATGGGAAGCAGGCCAAACAGGCCGCCGCGCACCGCAGAGGAAAAGGCCATGCCTGCTGGCATATCGAAGCCGAAGGTGGCGATGAGGAGTGCGACGGTGAGGGCAACTGCGCCCGAGGTGTGTGCGCGGGCCTTAAAACCCAGCAACATGATGAAGAAGGCGATAAGCGGTAGCGTCGCTACGGCAGCGGAAAGGCCAAGGCTACCGCCGATCGCATCCGTCGATATTTGGAAAGTGTTCATAGTTACCCAAGTCTCTAGAAGGAAAACGAGTGTTTTATTTAATACTTAGTCTTCCTAAAGCCTAAAACTTGAGCGAGCCTTCTCGCGACAGTTTCGCAATAAGGGGCAAATGTCACACAAGTTGCTTGCTGTTATAAAAGGCCCCAATGCGTGCCTGATGCTGCTCATGTCAGCGCGGGACGATAGACTTTGACGCTATGAATCCCGTAGATCTTTCTGTGCTTATTAAAGAGACCGCAGTCGCTGTATTGAGCGAACACGAGCTCGACACCGCCGTCCTTCCTGAGACCGTGACCGTGGAGCGTCCGCGTAATCCCGAGCACGGTGACTACGCCACCAACTTGGCCCTGCAGGTAGCCAAGAAGGCTGGCGTGAATCCGCGTGATCTGGCCACCTGGCTCGCTGAGGCGCTGGCAGAAAACGCCGCTATCGACGTCGCGGAGATTGCCGGCCCTGGATTTTTGAACATCCGTCTGGCTGCTGCCGCGCAGGGCGCAATCGTCAGCCAGGTTCGCGAGGCTGGCACTTCTTATGGCCACAATGATGCTTATAAAGATCAGAAGATCAACCTGGAGTTCGTTTCTGCGAACCCCACCGGCCCAATCCACCTGGGCGGCACCCGCTGGGCAGCAGTAGGTGACTCCCTGGGTCGTGTGCTCGAGGCGTCGGGAGCTGAGGTTACTCGCGAGTACTACTTCAACGATCACGGTCGCCAGATCGACCGTTTCTCCAACTCCCTCGTTGCTGCGGCCAAGGGCGAGCCGACCCCGGAAGATGGCTACGGCGGAGACTACATCCAGGAGATTGCGGCCAAGGTTGTCGAGCAGGTCCCGAACGCACTGGAAGGCTCTGAGGACGAGGTCCGCGAGAAGTTCCGCGCCTCCGGCGTGGAGATGATGTTCGCGCACATCAAGGATTCTCTCCACGAGTTTGGCGTTGACTTCGACGTCTACTTCCACGAGAACTCGCTTTTCGAGTCCGGCGCAGTCGAAAAGGCCGTCGCTCACCTGAAGGACAACGAAAAGCTCTACTTCGAAGATGGTGCATGGTGGCTGAAGTCCACCGACTACGGCGATGACAAGGACCGCGTGGTTATCAAGTCCGATGGCGATGCTGCCTACATCGCTGGTGATATTGCTTATGTAGCTGACAAGTTCGACCGCGGCCACGATCTGGCCATATACATGCTGGGCGCGGATCACCACGGTTACATCGCCCGCCTGCGCGCGGCCGCCGCCGCCATGGGCTATAACCCAGAGCAAGTCGAGGTACTCATCGGCCAGATGGTCAACCTCCTGCGTGACGGTCAGGCAGTAAAGATGTCCAAGCGTGCCGGCACCGTCATCACCCTCGACGATCTCGTCGAGGCCATCGGCGTCGATGGCGCACGCTACTCCCTGGTGCGTTCTTCCGTGGATCAGTCCATCGACATCGACCTGGGCCTGTGGGCTTCCCAGTCCTCCGATAACCCTGTTTACTACGTTCAGTACGGCCACGCGCGCATCTGCTCCATCCTGCGCAAGGCGCAAGAGCTGGGCCTTGACGCCGCGGCTATGGCAGATGCAGATCTTGCGCTTCTCACACACGAGAAGGAAGGCGATCTCATTCGCACTCTGGGCGAGTTCCCTGAGGTTGTCTCCACCGCAGCGACCTTGCGCGAGCCGCACCGCATCGCCCGCTTTGCCGAGGAGTTGGCGGCTGTGTTCCACCGCTTCTACGACCAGTGCCAGGTGCTGCCGAAGGCGGACGAGACAACGCAGCCAATCCATATCGCACGCCTCGCGCTTGCCGACGCCGCACGTCAGGTCCTCTCCAACGCTCTGACCATGGTGGGCGTCAGCGCCCCGGAGAAGATGTAGATGGATTTCAACCAGCTTCCAGCCCACGTCTGGCCACGCAACGCTAAGCGCCAGGACGATGGCGTGGTCACCATCGCCGGCCTGCCACTTACAGAGCTCGCGCAGGAATACGGCACGCCGCTCTATGTCTTCGATGAGGACGATTTCCGCTCTCGTTGCCGCGACATGGCACGTGCTTTCGGCGGGCCTGAGCACGTGCACTACGCATCGAAGGCATTTTTGACCAAGCGCGTCGTGAAGTGGGTGGCCGAGGAAGGCCTATGTCTTGACGTGGCTTCCCTCAATGAGGCCAAGGTAGCCCTGGCAGCTGGTTTCCCGCCGGAGCGCATGACCGCGCACGGCAACAACAAGGAGCGCGAGTACCTACAGCTGTGTGTGGACAATGGTGTAGCGCACGTCGTGCTCGACAACGAAGGTGAACTGGCGCAGCTTGATGAAATCGCGCGTGCGGCCGGCCGTGTTCAGCCAGTCATGATTCGCGTCAAGCCCGGCGTCGACGCCCACACCCACGAATTCATCGCAACCTCGCATGAGGATCAAAAGTTCGGCATCTCCCTGGCCACGGGTGCGGCATTTGGTGCCTCTAAGGCAGCTCTGGAAGCTGAAAACTTGGAGCTGGTGGGGCTGCACTGTCACGTGGGTTCGTCTGTTTTCAATGCTGATGGCTTTAAATTGGCCGCCGAACGCGTGCTTTCGCTCTATAAGCGCATTCATACCGAGCTGGGGGTAGCGCTCAAGGAGCTCGACCTGGGCGGCGGTTTCGGCATTCCATACATGGAGTACGAGGAAGCTCTCGACGTCGCCAAGCTGGCCCAAGATCTGCTTGCCGCAGTGGAGCGCACCGCTCGCGAACTGGGCATCGATGCGCCTTTCGTTCTGGTCGAGCCGGGCCGCTCGCTGGTCGGCGCCTCTGCGGTAACCGTGTACTCGGTGGGCACCGTCAAAGACGTAGAGACCGGCAAGGCCGAGCTGCCGATGCGCCGTTATCTCTCAGTCGATGGCGGAATGTCGGATAATATCCGCCCCGCGCTCTATGAGTCGGAATATGACGTGCGTGTGGTTAACCGGTTGACTCAAGGTGAGCCAGTGGATTCCCGCGTGGTGGGCTTCCACTGCGAGTCCGGTGACATCTTGGTTAGTGAACGCAAGCTGCCGGGCGACATTAAGACAGGGGATCTGCTGACCTTCGCCACCACCGGCGCCTATCAGTACATGATGGCCTCGCGCTACAACGGCGCGCTGCGCCCGGCCGTGGTCTCCGTGCGCGATGGTGAGGCTAGTCTGATGCTGCGTCGCGAGACAGTCGAGGACCTAATGGCCCTTGAAATTGATTAAATTCACCGCTTTTAACTGTTGAGCAAAAGAATCTTCTGGAAGCGCAAAAACTAGACAGCTCGTTCCGTATAGTGTGGGTAGCAATTTAACTACCAAAGATTAAGGGACGATATGACTTCACAGACCAAGAGCCGCACTGGTAAAGGCGAAGGCGAAGCTGTAGGCATCGCGCTGCTTGGTTTCGGCACCGTTGGTGCCGAGGTCTTCCGCCTGCTGGGGGAAAACGCTGATGCCTTTGCCCACCGCATTGGCGGTCCCGCAGAAATCCGGGGCGTCGCCGTGCAGAATAAAAATAAGCTGCGTCCTGGTGTGCCGAAGGATCTGCTCACCGACGATGCGAAGGCCCTAGTCATGCGCGACGACATCGACTTGGTTGTCGAGGTCATCGGCGGTATCGATTTCCCCCGCGAGCTCGTGCTGGCTGCGCTGAATGCTGGTAAGTCTGTGGTTACCGCGAACAAGGCGCTGGTGGCTGCTCATGCGGACGAGCTGGCAGAAGCTGCCGATAACGCTGGCGTGGACCTCTACTTCGAGGCTGCAGTGGCTGCCGCCATCCCGGTCGTGGGAATGCTTCGTCGTTCGCTCGCGGGCGACCAGATTCAACGCATTTCCGGCATTGTCAACGGCACCACCAACTTTATTTTGGACGCGATGGAGTCCACGGGTGCCTCCTACGCGGACGCGCTCGCTGAGGCCACGCGGCTAGGCTATGCCGAGGCCGATCCAACTGCCGATGTCGAGGGTCATGATGCCGCCTCGAAGGCGGCCATCCTCGCGTCTTTGGGCTTTCATACCCGCGTTACCTTCGATGATGTTTATTGCGAGGGCATTTCCAACATCACTGCTGAGGATATTTCCGCCGCACAGCAGGCAGGCTATTCCATCAAGCTGCTGGCCATCTGCGAGCGCCTGCGTGATGCGGAAGGCAATGAGTCCGTCAACGCGCGCGTGCACCCGACCTTGGTCCCTAAGGAGCACCCGCTGGCCTCCGTCAGCAAGTCCTATAACGCTATCTTCGTCGAGGCCGAGGCAGCTGGCTCCCTGATGTTCTACGGCAACGGTGCCGGCGGTAACCCGACGGCGTCTGCGGTGCTTGGCGACGTCGTCGGCGCCTCCCGCAACATCGTTCACGGCGGCCGTGCGCCGGGGGAGAACACCTACGCTAACCTGCCGATAGCAGACTTTGGTCAGGTATACACCCGCTATCACATCGATATGGAAGTCGTAGACCGCACAGGCGTGCTCTCTGCGATCTCCGCGCTATTTGCCAAGCACAACGTCTCCCTGCGCACTGTGCGCCAGGAAGACGGCGACGGAATCGCTCGCCTCATCGTGGTCACCCACACCGCGTTGGAGCATGAGATGCAGGGCATCGTCGAGGAGCTGGGCCAGCTTGATGATGTCAAGGCGGTCCACTCCGTTATTCGCTTGGACGGTGGCCAGCTGTGAGCACGGAGGTAGAGGTAGGTGTCAAGGCCACGGTAAAAGTCCCTGCTTCCTCAGCTAATCTGGGCCCCGGCTATGACACCCTCGGCATTGCGTTAAGCCTTTATGACACCGTCGAGGTTGAGGTCATCCCCGCTGGGCTGGAGGTAGAAATCTTCGGTGAGGGAGCAGAGGACTTGCCACGCGATGACTCTCATCTGGTAGTTAAAGCCATCCGTTCCGCGCTGAATGCGGCGGATGCTGCGGTGCCGGGTCTGCGCGTTACCTGCAATAACAACATCCCACAGTCGCGTGGTCTTGGTTCTTCGGCCGCCGCTGCCGTCGCCGGCGTTGCAGCGGGCAATGCCTTGGCAGGCTCACCGCTAAACAGCGATCAGCTAGTGCAGCTGTCTTCTGCTTTTGAAGGGCACCCCGATAACGCCGCGGCGTCCGTGCTAGGCAATGCCGTGGTCTCCTGGACCACAGTGCCGGTTGACGGCCGATCTTTGCCAGAATATCGCGCTGTCAGTGTGGATGTACACGAGTCCATCCAGGCCACAGCCTTGGTACCGGATTTCCATGCCTCCACCCAAGCCGTTCGCCGCGTCCTGCCTTCGCACGTGACGCACGGCGATGCTTCCTTCAACGTCTCGCGCACTGCCGTGCAGGTGGTCGCACTGCAAAAGTATCCGGAGCTGTTGTGGGAAGGCACCCGTGACAGGCTGCACCAGCCTTATCGTGCTGATGTGTTGCCTATTACCGCGGAATGGGTCAACCGTCTGCGCAACCGCGGCTATGCGGCCTACCTTTCAGGTGCGGGCCCTACCGCGATGGTGCTGCACACTGAGCCTATTGAGGAATCAATCTTGCAGGATGCGCGCGAAGCGGGCCTGCGAGTACTCCCACTGGAGGTTGCAGGCCCGGTCGAGGTCCATGCAGCGCGGGCTTAAGCAGTCTGCTTGACGTTTACGCAGCAGGTTCCGTTGCCTGACTTCGGAACCAGCGTAAGCGAGAGGTGCTCGCCGGAATCAGCTGCGACTTGTTCCAAGAAACCATCGTGGATAGCGCAGACGAACGGGGAGGGCTTGATGCCTGCCGCTACGAATGGGCAGGCATGCAGCTCCATGTCGGTCTGACCATTTTCTTCGAGCTCGGTAGTCGATGCAGTGGGGTCAAATCCCATATCGCGCATCTTGCGATATAGCGGGGTCAGCGCGTTGGCGGAGGGAAACTGGTCCTGGTGCGTTGAGGCAGCCCACTTGCGGCCAATTGCGCGTGCCTGTTCGGAGGCGTAATCGTTGAGCTCTTCCTTATCTGCCAACATCTCTGCCAAAACGCTAATGAGGGTGACGTATTCTTCTGCCACTGAGCGGTTATCAGGGATGCGCACCTGGAAAATCAGCGAAGGGCGTCCGCGGCCCTTGGCCGGTGCGGTAATAACGCGGACTGCGCCTACATGTACCAGCTCATCGAGGTGGCCGCGCGCGGTATTGACATGCATGTCCATGTCTTTGGCGATGTCCGCCGCGCGTGCTCCTTGCGGATATTCCTGCAGAACGTTTAAAACTTCTCGCTGTTTGGGTGACAGGCGTAGTGCTTCTGGGAAAAGTTCTGTGGAGGACCGCGGTGCATGGACGGGCATGTTTCTCCTCGAATAATTTATAAGGTTAATCGGTTGTTAATAATGACGATACAGCGCTGACCCGTAGAAAAGACAATGATAGAGGTGCGATATGTGCCACTACGTGCCGCGACGGTAATTTATTTAGTGCAGATCTCGCAGTAAACCGTCTCGCCCACGCTCAATGTTTTGGCTTGATCGATGCCAATCGCCGCCTCGACGTGTTGGCCGCTAAGGTCTAGCGCGGCGATTACACGGTCTAAGGAATGGGCACGAATATCCTTTATTTTCGCCTGCCACCTGCCCGACTCAGTGAGAGTTATCTCCTCCGGACTTAGCACAAAGCGAGTTGGCCCGGTGGTATCGGGGATCACGGCGCCTTGTTCGAGTCTTCCCTGGATAACCACCCTGCCGAGCAGCCTTGCGACGAAGTGATTGGGCGGGTTTTCTACGATCTCGTTTGTTGGAGCGTGGAGGAGAATCTTGCCGCGTTCTACCACTGCGACCTCGTCGGCCAGGCTCAAAAGGTCTAGCACATTATGGGTGACCATGACGGTGGTCCGGTCGTGGCTCGCCGCAGCTAGCAGCTTGCGCCATTGCGCAGCAGCTGCGGCGTCGACAGCAGCTAGCGGTTCATCCAACAATAAGATGGAAGGGCGTGCAGCCAGCGCGCGGACGAGGCCAGCTTGGGCAGCCTGGCCGCCCGAGAGATCGCGTGCTTTTATCTCCGCAATCTCGCTTAAGCCCGCCGCAGCAATCAATTCGGCAGTAGCGGCCTTATCGTGAGTGACCATAGTGATAGCCTCCGCGACCGTCGAGTGGGGCGGCAGCGCTGGCTTTTGCGTCAGCATCACGGCGTGGGACTCATCAGAGAGGCGACGCAGCAGTGTGGTCTTGCCGGCACCGTTGATGCCAACGACCGCCGTGGTGGCTGCTTCCTTGAAAGGCGCCAATTGGCCTGCGGCGGGCGGCAGGCTGAGTTGGCGCAGCTTGGCGACGTCGATGTCAGACTGCGCATGCGCCTGCGGCGAAGGCTCACGGTGTAGCAGCGATGGGATGCCCGCGCAGGCGAGACAGACCACAGCGAGGCCGATGAGAATCGCAGACAGCGCATAAGCGTTGTCCGCACTGACCTCGCGTTCTAGATAGATGCCGCTCGACATCGTGCGGGTGAGCCCCGGCATGGAACCGGCGAAGGTAATCGTGGTGCCAAACTCGCCGAGGCTGCGTGCAAAGGCGAGTGCTCCACCCGTGAAGATTGCCGGTGCGATGGTCGGCAGCATGACTTTGCGCCAGATGGCCCCGCGTGTCATGCCAACCCGGCGCGCGGACAGGGCCACTTCATGGTCGGTCTGGCGCAGCGCGGAGTCCACCGCCACCACTACGAAAGGAAGGGCGACGAAGGTTTGCGCCACGACGACGCCGGCGAAGGCGAAGGCGAAGTTTAGCTGCAAGGCATCCAAGAGTGGGGCCAAAAGGCCGCGGCGGCCCAACGCCGCGCTGAGCGCCAACCCTCCGACCACCGGCGGCATCGCCAGTGGCAAGTACACCAGCAGGCGCACCGCCTGGCCAATGCGGTTTTGCCCGTGCAACCAGATGGCTAGGCCGGTGCCGAAGAAGGTGGCAAGCAGTGCAGAAATAGCAGCCGAGGTTAGCGTGATGCGTAACAGGTCGTGGGTAGTTTCTTGAGAAAGCACCGTGCCAAGGCCCGTCCACGGAACGCGGGTGGCCAAAGCAAGTACTGGTACCGCGACGTATAAAACCGCCAAGGCGCCCGCCACGGCGAAAGGCCAGGGGGCGCGAGGTGGGGTGGTGCGCACATGCATGGAAAGCAGTTTAGTCGGCGGGCACGAAGCCATAGCGCGACCAGGTCTCGTCGAAGTCGTTAGCGAGCATGTCCAGCAACGAAGAGGCGGCATCCTGGTGCGGGCTGTTTTTGACTACGGCACCCAAGATTTGGTTGCGGAATTTCTCCGCGCCCTCGATGGGGATTACCTCCAGGTCAGGATTGGCTGCTGCATCGGTGGAGTATACCCATCCAGCATCCGCCTCGCCGCTGGCCACTTTGCCTACTACGTCGGCGACCTGGCCCTCTTTGGAATCGGCGCTCACGTGCAGGTGCTGATCTGCCATGATTGTATCGGCGATCGCCCCGCAGGGGACCGAAGGGTCGCAGCGCACGAAGTAGTCGGTCTCATCCAAGTCGTGGACGGAGTGGATATGCCCAGGATTGCCCGGCGGTACCACCATCACCATGGAGTTGGTGGCCAGTACGCGAGGCTGCTCGACATCGCCTGCGGCCACCGCCTTGTCCATGGTCTCCTGGGACGCGGTAAGCAGCACGTCGGCAGGCGCGCCTTGATGGATTTGTTCTACCAGGGAAGCAGAACCGCCATTGTTAATCAGCATGGGCGTGACGGCCTCAAGCTCATGGTTGAGCACGCGCGTTGAAGAGGCGGCGAAGACGTTGAGCTTATCCCCGCCGCCTGCGCAACCGGTAAGCGCGCAGGCGGCTAGGGCAGCAAGGCAAATAGCAGCAGATTTTTTCATAATCACCAAATTTACGCACCTGCACGATTTCGAGTGAGAGATGGGGAGGGGAAGTCGCAGAAAACTGCTACGCCACGCGGGTGAACTTGATGTGGAAGTCCTGTGGTTGTTCCTTCAGGTATTCCAGCTCAAAGGACTCTTCGCGGGCTTCGATTTCTTTGAGCAGTGGCACTGGGTTGTGCGGTGCGATAAGGATCATTGCTTCGCCGACGTTGAGGGTGCCCAGCGCGCCGTGGATAGCGCCGTGGCGCACGGCGTGTGGGATTTCGGAGGCGTTTAGGGTTGGCACTTCGCTTGCTTTGTGGGCATCAGTAATTGGCAGTTGCATGATGGTCCTTTCATTTGGTTTGAAGGCTTTGGTTTTCACCTTAGCGCCAATATTAGTACGATAAAACTCGTGAAAAATATTGCGCATCGTTTCGTGTTTCTGGCCTTTGCCGGAGCGGCGTTGCTCGTTGGTCTTTATGCGGGCGCGGCACTGCTGGGCGTCGCACCAACGTCCACAGCTGCACGTGCGCATGGACCGCTCATGGTCTTTGGCTTCGTCGGCGGAGCAATCGGCTTAGAGCGCGTAGTCGCTGTCAAGAAAACGTGGGCCTGGGCAGGGCCCATCTGCCACGTCGTGGCGGTGGTGAGCCTGCTAGTGGGCGCACCCCGGTTTGTCCCCGCCATCTTCTTTGCGTGGAGCTTCCTCATCCTCGGTGCAATTTATCTCGAGATTCATCGCCGGCAGCCCACGCTAGCCGTGCTCGTGCAGGCGGCGGGTGTTATCGGCGGCGTGGCGGCCAGCCTGTTGTGGGCCATGGCTGATTCCTTTGCCATGGCCATGCCGCTGTGCGTGCTGTACGTGGTGAGCACCATCATCGGAGAGCGCATGGAGCTTGCCCGTGTGACCATGGCCGGTACAAAAGCGGAAAACCTCATCACCGTGCTCGTTCTGGCGCTAGCAGCCGCCGGTGTCATCTTCGTCCTAGTCCCCGCGGTGGGCTACCGCTTGATGGGCCTTTTCCTCTTCGCGATTTCGGTGACCACCGTCCGCGTGGATGTGGCCAAGAATTTGGTGCACGGCACCGGCCTGCCGCGCTATTCCGCAGTCTGCATGCTGGCAGGTTACTTCTGGTTGGCGCTCGCCGGAGTCATCTGGCTGGCGTTCGGCCAAGCAACGGGCTTTGCCTATGACGCCTCGGTGCACACGGTCTTCCTGGGGTTTGTGATGTCGATGATTTTCGCACACGCGCCCATCATCCTGACCTCCGTCATTCGCAAGAAGCTGCCATATCGCACCGTGCTCTACCTGCCGGTCGCACTATTGCACGGCGGTCTTGTCCTGCGCATCGCCGCGGACGCACTCGCGCAAACAACTGTCTTCCGTGTGGGCGGCATGACTAACGTAATAGCAGTCTTGCTCTTTGTCTTAAGCGGTTTTATTTTGACCATGTGGGAGGCACATCGTGCACATCGCTGACGTTTCTTTGGCCGCACGCGGGCGCTGGCACATGATTGCCGCCTGCGTCATCGGCTTCTGGGTAGTAGCTGGGATAGTCATCAACATCGCCAGCCACCTAGGCGCAAGCGTGGTGTGGTGGGACCTCATCCATCCCTTCACCATCGGTGCGATGACCACCGCCATCATCGTCTATTCCACGCACTTCACGGAGGCACTCACGCGCATGCAGGCCCGCGGGTACAAGGGCGTGGCCTGGCGCGTGGGGATTGTCCAGGTTGGCTTGGTACTGCTGCTCGTTGACCGCGCCGGGTTTGACTGGGGCCCGCTTTCCGACGCCGCATCGCTTCTTATCATCGCTACCTTCTGCTGGCATGGCTTCGATATCTACCGGGCGCTTCGGGGATCACTGGCCGGTTTATTCGCGGTGACGGTGCCTTTCTACATCGCGGCCGCAGCATTCGTGATTGTTTCCGTGTTGCTCGTGGTGCTAGCAGCCAATGGTGTGGGCAACTATTCACTCCTGGTAGCCGCCCACTCGCGGGGCATGGTCTGGGGCTTTGCCTGGCTGACCATCGTGGCAACCGTGGTCACGCTTTTGCCTACTTTGAGCGGCACCAAGATTGCCCCCGCCGCGCGGGCGCGCTGCACTAGGGCGCTCATCGTCCACTGCGTTGGCTTGGCGCTCGCGTTGGGCCTTAATTCTTTCGGGCTTAGCCGCGCAGCAGGTATGACACAGCTGCTGGTGGTGCTAGCGGCATTGCTCATCATCCAGCCCATCCTCGCCACGCTGCTGGCGGGCAAGCCACAGCTGACCACGGCGACGGTCTCGGTCGTCGCCGGACTGTTGTGGATGCTTAGCCTCTGCGCCGCCGACGCGGTCTGCGCCATTTTAGGGGTCTACCCACGCGTGGTGACGTTGCTGCTCATGCCAGCATTCGTAGGCGCAGGTCTCATGCAACTGGTTACGGGCGTGCTGCACCACTTGTTGCCCACCCTCGTCGGCGGCGGCCCGGCCAAGGTGACACTGGGCAGAAAGGTCGCTGATTACGGCGGATACGCCCGCTTGGTGCTTATCAACCTAGGTGCGATGTTGTGCTTGCTCGGGGCCGATATAGCCGGGCTTATCATGATGGGGCTTGGCCTTATCACCAACATCTTGGCCATCGCGGTGGCCGTTTCCAAACAGAAAAGACTGGAGAACTAAATGCTCAGCGTTTCTTCTAATCAACCTCAAAAGCCACCGGCTCAGAACAACTGGGCATCGTGGATTCTCATCGGCATCGCCCTGGCCGCGGTGATTGCTCTAGCGGTTTTCAATAGCACCTCCAAGGCACAACGGGCGTCGGAAAGCGAAGGCGTTGATGCCACCGTCGTTGAGGTTAGTGTGGAAGGCATGTCCTTCGTGCCTTCTTCCATCGATGTGCCAAAGGGCACCCACCTGGTGGTGAAGTTCACGAACACCGGAGATATGGTCCATGACCTGAAGATCGGCGACAACGAAACCGGCCGCGTCGAACCCGGCAAGACCGTCGAGCTAGACGCCGGCCTCATCGAGGAGACCACCCAGGGCTACTGCACCATCGCGGGGCATAAGGCGCAGGGCATGGTCTTTGACGTCAACGTCACCGACGCGCCTGCAGAAGGCGACGCCATGGCTGGCATGCACCATCACTCAGCTAGCCACCCAGACGTGCCCAGCGCTGCCGAGCGCACCCAGGAACGGGAGGGATTTAAGGCCTTCGATGCTGCGCTGCCGGCTGCAAAGGCAACCACGCACGAGGAAACCTGGACCATGACCGAGGACGAGGTCGAGGTAGCGCCAGGTGTAAAACAAACGCGGTGGCTATTCAACGGCCAAGCCCCAGGGCCAACCTTGCGCGGCAAGGTGGGCGATAAGTTCAAGATCACCATCAAGAACGAGGGAACCATGGGCCACTCCGTGGACTTCCACGCCGGCGAGGTCAACCCGGATGAGAACATGAAGACCATCGCGCCGGGCGAGTCCCTGACTTATGAGTTCACCGCGCACCGCTCCGGCATCTGGATGTATCACTGCTCCACGGCGCCGATGAGCCTGCACATTGCCAACGGCATGGCCGGCGCGGTGGTCATCGATCCGCCAGAGCTTGGCGACGCCGATGCGGAGTACGCAATGATTGCGGACGAAATCTTCCTGGGCGACGAAAATGGCGCCGACGCCGACCGCGTCTCAAACGGCGAGTACGACCTGATGGCGTTTAATTACTATCCGAATCAGTACGACCTTGAGCCGCTGCATGCCAAGGTGGGCGATAAGGTACGCATCTGGCTGCTCAACGTGGGCCCAGACCAGCCGTTGTCTTTCCACGTGGTGGGCGAGCAATTCGACACCGTCTACAAGGAAGGCGACTTCCTCATCAAGGACCTGGATGATGCCGGCTCTCAGGCCGTGGATCTCCTACCCGCGCAGGGTGGATTCGTGGAGATGACCTTCAATGAACCCGGCACCTATAGCTTTGTCAATCACATCATGACCTCGGCTGAAAAGGGCCAGCACGGAAAGATTGTGGTCTCGCGGTAGTCATTGCTCGGCGGCGCTCCCATTCGGCGAGTTCAGCCAAGGTATCGTAGTCCTCTTCCGCGCCTGTACCCGGCACCGCGATGAGGCGAGGGACTGCGTGCAACAGCCTGCGGGCTGACTTGTTGTGCAGGCAGTCGAAGGAATCTACCGCTTGGCGCAGGCCGTTGTAGTGCCATAGCGCGCACAGTGGCTGGATAAAATCGCCGCTTAAAGCCGCCGCTACCGAGGGAATCGAGCTTTGCGCTTCGCAGGCGGCGAGTTTTTCCAACAACTTTGGCAGCATTTGGGGCGAATCCGGCGCATCCACAGATAACACTGCGATATAGCGAAGTGGCGCTAAACTACGTGCTTCCAGGTTCTTCAGGCCTGCCGCGATGCCAGCTGCAGGCCCACCAAAAAGCGGATTTTCGCATACCTGCGGCAGGCCCAGCGGAAACGGGGAAACCACGCAGACCGGCGCGCCATAAGGAAGCTGCCTGCGCACGACGTCGACAAGCCTTTCGCCCCGCACACGCACCGAGCCCTTATCGCGCCCGCCCATCCTGGTGCCGTGGCCGCCTGCCAGGATGATGACTCCTAGCTCGTGCGGTTTGTAGTTCAGCATTGCCTAGGTTTTAGGAAGCTCGCGGCTCCAGTCGCCGGAACGGCCACCGGACTTTGCGGTGATCCCACAGCGGCGGATAAATGCGGAGCGGTCGACGCCTTTGACCATATCGATGATGGACAGCGCCGCAACGTTGACCGCGGTAAGCGCCTCCATCTCCACACCGGTGCGATCGGCGGTTCGCACCGTTGCCTCGATGAAGACATGGTCGTCTCGGATTTCCAGATCGACCGAGCAACCATGCACGCCGATGGTGTGGGCGAGGGGAAGCAGTTCCGGGACCTTCTTGGCCGCCGAGATGCCGGCGATGCGCGCGACCGCTAGCACGTCGCCCTTGGGAACCGTGCCGTCGCGAAGCGCAGAAAGAACCTCAGGAGAACACGCAACCTCGCCTTGCGCGGTAGCGGAGCGGACGGTGGGCTGCTTTTCTGTCACATCCACCATGTAGGCGGAGCCGGAAGAATTGAGATGGGTAAATTTCATGGGGTCTAGTCTAATTAAGTCCTAATCGAGAATTAATAGACAACCACGCGGACTTCATCGCCAGCCTGAATTTCGGAGGTCACCTCAACCAGGCCGCACGTGCCGTGGAGCGAGGCCACGAAGTGGCTGCTCAACCCGCTGGCAAAGGGGTACGCCACGACGGCCTCGCCGAACTCCAAGCGTGTGGGCACAAATGCCGTGCCGTGCTTGTGGGCCACGGGGAACGCCTCCCCGGCGCGCGCGACGATGGTGCGCCCGCTGCAGACCTTCGTGCGGGCAGGGCGCCCGCTCAAGGCCTCGAGGAAAGGCGAAACATAAAGGTGGTAGGAAACAAACGCCGCTACGGGATTGCCCGGCAGGGAGATAACCGGCAAACCTCCATAGAGGGAAAAACCTTGCGGCGTGCCCGGCTTTTGCTTGACCCCGCCGAACCAAGCCTTACAGTCCTCTGCGGCCTGGAGCGCGGTCTGCGTGACGTCGAAGGCGCCGGCGGAAACACCGCCCGTCGTGATTACTACCTCGTGGGAATGAAACAGCTGCTCAATCGTCTCGCGCAGCTGCTCCGGGGAGTCGGAAGAGCGCATGTGCGTTACCACCGCATGCGGGATGGTGGAGCGAATCAGCGACTCGATCATCGGCCCATTCGAATCGGGTAGCTGGCCCGGCTCGAGGCTCGAGCCCTCGACCAGTTCGTCGCCGGAGGAGACCACGCCTACGAGAACGGGGCGGTGGACGCGAACATGCGTGATGCCAGCCGAAATCAGCGCGGCAATAAGGCTGGCATCGACCACGGTGCCCGGCTTGGCGATGGTCGCGCCCTCCCGAACGTTTTCTGCCTTCGGGCGGATGTGTGTGCGCCTTGGCGTCTCGTTGATGGTGACCTCACTCGGCAGCTCGTGTGGGCCGGCTGGAATATCGGTCAACTCCACCGGGACTACGACTAGGCCATCGTTGTCCTCCGGAACCGGCGCGCCGGTCATGATGCGCACCGCCTTGCCCGCTGGCACCTCCATGGGTGCCTGGCCCGCCGGAACGTCGCCTGCGACGGGCAAACGCGCAGGCAGCTCAACCAGATCCTTTACGTGTACCACGAAGCCATCCATCGCAGAGTTGCTAAAAGGCGGCACCGCTAGGCGCGCAGTAACGTCTTCTGCAATAACGCGGCCCAGAAGCTTCTCGTTGACCGGCTGGGCTTCCGGAAATACCTCTACCGGCACCGGCCGGGCGTGAGACATTATCGCCTCGAAGTGTTCTTGTGGGGTGCGCATGCTTTTCAAACTAGTTCCTTAGCCTTTAGCCACCGATTGCTGCCATCAAGCGATCCGGCTGCAAGAAACCCTCGTCATTCACGCCGTGGCCGGGCAGCTTCGCCCACATTTCTGCGGCCCATGCCTCCATGAGCTCTTCATCGCTGGCGCCCGCGCGCATGAGGTCGCGAAGAGAGGTCTCCGAATTGCCGAATAGGCAATTGCGCACCGCGCCGTCGGTTGTCAGGCGCGTGCGATCGCAGGAACCGCAGAAGGAGCGAGTGACTGAGGCGATGACGCCGATTTGTCCTATCTCGCGGCCTCCGCGATAGGCATTCCACAGTGACGCCGGGGCAGAGCCGCGCGGCTCGTCAGCGGGGGAGAGCTCGAAGGACTCGCCGAGGCGGGCCAAGATATCGTCCGCGGTCACCATATCCTCGCGCCGCCACTTATCGCGGGGTCCCAGCGGCATCTGCTCGATAAAACGCAGCTGTGCGCCTGCCTCAATGCAGTATTCCGCCAGCGGGATAATAGAATCCTCGTTAATGCCCGGCATCACTACCGCGTTGACCTTGACCGGGTGCAGCCCGGCGCGGGTAGCGGCTTCGATGGCTGTGAAGACATCCTGGATGCGGTCGCGCCGGGTTAGCCGGGTATAAAGCTCGCGGTCGGTGGTATCGAGCGAGATGTTCACGCGGTCGAGGCCTGCTTCCACCAATCCATCGATACGCCGGTCGAGGCCCAAGCCGTTCGTGGTCAGTGCGGTAGACGGTGATTTACCTTCGTCGGTGCGCAATTGCTTAGTAGCAGCGACAATCTTCTCCAAAGACTTGCGCAGGAGCGGTTCGCCGCCGGTGAAACGTACCTGGCGGATGCCTAGCTTTTCGACGCCGATGCGGATGAGGCGGATCGTTTCCTCATCGCTCAAGGTTTCTGCGGTGGGAAACCACTCGAGACCTTCGGCCGGCATGCAATACGTGCAGCGGAGGTTGCAGCGATCAGTAAGCGAAACGCGCAGGTCGCGGGCCCTGCGGCCGTATTTGTCTAGAAGCGGATAAGTCATTGTCGTCCTAGTCTATAAGGAGAGTGGTCTTATCCATATTAACCCGGAAATATTCGCGTTTAATCCGGGGTCTAATCACGGGGCGGGAAATGCTGTGGCAAGTCATCCAGGCGGTGCGACTCGCCAGGGCCTTTCAGCCGAATGATGTTGTATTCGCCTTCAGCCAAGTGCGAACGCAGGTCCTTCTTATCGAACTTGCCCACCGAGGTTTTGTCGATGTGCTTTACGAAGGTCCAGTACTCCGGCAGCATCCACGAAGGCAGCTCCTTGCGCATACCCTCGCGGATGCGCTCGGCGGTTTCGATTGTCGGAGAAAACCCTGGCGCCAACACCGTTACCGCCAGAGGGCGTTCCACCCACTGTTTATCTGGATAGCCGATGACGGCGGCCTCCACGACGACGGGATTAGCCATGATGAGGTTTTCGAGCTGGACCGAATAGATCCACTCGCCGCCAGAGCGGATGACGTCGCGGGCGCGGTCTTCGACGGTCAAGAAGCCGTCTTCCGTTACCGAGCCGACGTCGCCAGTGCGCAGCCAGCCATCTGCGGTGAATTTGGATTCGGCATCCTCGACTTGCTTGCCGCGGAACTCGTCGGCACTACCGCCCGGTTCAGAAGTGGGCGAGTGGTAGTAGGAGCCGGTAACGAGGTTGCCGCGGACCTGGATCTCGCCGGCATTGCGGTCGGACTTGGGCACGACGACGCCGTCATTGACCACACGGTATTGCAAGGAGGCCGGGAAGCGTCCTTGGGATATGCGGTATGCCCAGCGGGTATCGCCGTCGGCACCCTGGGGCGGGCGGGCCACCGTGCCCACCGTGGTGGTTTCCACCATGCCCCACACGTGCACGACGTCGACGCCGTAGCGCTCCTCCCACATTTTGATCAGCTGCGGCGGGACGGGAGAGCCGCCGGCGAAGATCTCGGTCAGCGTCATGCGGCTTGGGGGATTCTTGAGATAGTGCGCGAAAAGCTGAATCCAAATGGTGGGCACGCCATGCGCCACGCGGGGCGAGGTGGCAGCAATGATGCTGGCAAGCGTCGGTGCGGATACGTCGGCGTCGGGAAGCACTAGTGGCGTGCCCGTCATAAAGGCGGCAAAGGGAACGCCCCAGCTGAGCACGTGATAAATCGGGATGCAGCACAGGAAGGTCTCGCCGTGGGTAACACACAGCGAATCGGAGGCGCGCAACTGCATGCTCTCCAGGTAGAGCGCGCGGTGGGAATAGACCACGCCTTTGGGCGCGCCAGTGGTGCCGGTGGAATAGCACAAGGCGGCCGACGTCCGCTCGTCTAGCTCAGGCCAGTTGTACTCGGTAGGGCGGCCGTCGAGTAGCGCCTCATAGGAATAGACCTCGACGCCAGCGCCAAACTTGCCCAGGTAGTCGGCGGGATCGGTTAGGCCAATGAGAACCACCGCACGCACGGTTTTTACGCCGTTTAAGACCTTAGCCAGCTGATCTTTTAAGCGCGGATCGGCAACTACAATTTCCGCTTCGGAGTGGTTAATGATGTGGCGAATCTGATCATTCATTAACTGCTTGTTTAGCGGGGTGAAAATAGCACCCTTGCAGGCAGTGGCGAACATGACCTCTAGGTGTTCAGCACAGTTCCACATGAAAGATGCCACGCGCTGGTCCCCAGTAATGCCCAACTCATCATGCAATGCGTGCGCGAATGCGGCCGCGCGTGCGCCGATGGCGGCGAAGTCGGTGGTTTCCGGCTCGCTATGGTTGCGCCACGTGGTCACCTGCGTCTGCCCATGCACCGTCGATCCGTATTCCAGGATGCGGGTCAGGGACAGGGGGATATCCTGCATGGTAGAAAGCATGAGTCCTACTTTAGCGGTGTCACTTCCGGCGCGGGATGCTAATACGGTATAGTGGCTCGTGACTGACGCGGTCTAGCCCGAATTTTAGGAAAGCTCCCGCGTAACCGAGTATTGCAGAACCGCCGCAGAGCGTTTCTTTTTTCTCGCTCGCAGTCGCCTTCTATCAATTCTCCTCCGTGGCATTCCTTTTCCCAGAGGAGAGGCCTAGATATCTCACCGCCCGCGGCTTCCCGCTTGTGGCGGCATGCACCATAAAAATACAGATTGGCTTCCAGCGCTTAAGCCGGACTGCAGGCGAAAAGCATTTAGACGCTGGTGAAGCGACGAAAGGATATCCGTGAGCAATACGGACAAAGCCGCAGCACAGGATTACGCATCCATGAAGCTGCCGGAACTGCGCAAGCTGGCTGCCGAGCGCGGCCTGCGCGGCATCTCGGGTCTGCGCAAGGGCGATCTGATCACCGCCCTGAGCACTGGCCAGGTACCTGCGAAGGCAGAAAAGGCGGAAAAGCCACAGCGCCGCACACGTAAGCCTGCTGAAGAGAAGCCGGCAAAGGCTGAGGATAACGCCAAGGATAGTGGCGAAGACAAGGCTCAAGAAAAGGCCCAAGAAAAGGGGGAGAAGAACGAGGAGCAGCGCTACGAGTCGCGCTCCCAGGCTCGCCGTGCCCGCCGCAACCGCGCCCGCCGCCAGGAGCGCGAGAACGCCGAGGCGAAGCAGGAGGGCGCTAAGGAAGAGGCTAAGGAGTCGAACAGGGAGTCGAACAAGGATTCCGAGAACTCTAACGACAATCGCGACAACAATAACCGTGACAACCGTGATAACGGCGAGCGCAACCGCGGCAACCGCAACCGCCGCCATGATGACGATGACAACAACGGTGGCGGCCGTCGCAACCGCCGCAACCGTCGCAACCGCCGCAACCGCGGTGGTAATGACAACAACGGTGGCGGCAACGATCTCCAGATCCGCGAGGGCGATGAAGTCCAGGCAGTAGGCGGCATCCTCGAGGTCGTCGACAACAACGTGGCTTTCCTGCGCACCACCGGTTACCGCGCGGCAAGCTCTGACGTCTTTGTCAACAACAACTTGGTCCGGCGCTTGGGCCTGCGCTCTGGCGACGCCGTGACCGGCCAGGTCAAGGTCTCTGGCCCAACTCATACCCACGGCAATGGCCGTAATCGCCGCAAGTACAACCAGTTGGTGCAGGTTGACACGGTAAACGGCATGGAGCCAGCAGCGGCACAGGACCGTCCTCACTTCTCCAAGCTGACCCCGCTGTACCCGAACCAGCGTCTGCGCCTGGAAACGGATCCGAAGATCCTGACCACCCGCGTTATCGACCTCATCATGCCTATCGGCAAGGGCCAGCGTGCGCTGATTGTTTCGCCGCCAAAGGCCGGTAAGACCACCATTTTGCAGAACATCGCCAACGCGATTTCCGCAAATAACCCAGAGTGCTACCTCATGGTCGTCCTGGTAGACGAGCGCCCAGAAGAGGTCACCGACATGCAGCGCAGCGTCAAGGGTGAGGTCATTGCCTCTACCTTCGACCGCCCGCCATCAGAGCACACCTCCGTTGCCGAGCTGGCCATCGAGCGCGCGAAGCGCTTGGTCGAGCAGGGCAAGGACGTCGTGGTTCTCCTGGACTCGATTACCCGCCTGGGCCGTGCTTACAACAACTCCTCCCCAGCATCCGGCCGCATCCTCTCCGGTGGTGTGGATTCGAATGCGCTCTACCCACCGAAGCGCTTCCTGGGCGCTGCCCGCAATATCGAAAACGGCGGTTCCCTTACCATCATCGCCACCGCGATGGTGGAGACCGGCTCCACCGGTGACACAGTCATCTTCGAGGAGTTCAAGGGCACCGGCAACGCCGAGCTCAAGCTCGACCGCGCCATTTCCGAGCGTCGCATCTTCCCGGCCGTGGACGTTAACCCATCCGGCACCCGCAAGGACGAGCTGCTGCTCGTTCCGGAGGAAGCGCGCATCATGACCAAGCTGCGTCGCATCCTTTCTGGTTTGGATTCCTTCGCCGCTATCGACTTGCTCATCAAGCAGCTGAAGAAGACCCGCTCCAACGGCGAGTTCTTGATGCAGGTGGCAAGCTCGGCGCCGATGGTCGCTGACAAGGAAGCTGAGGATTACATCTAATGGCTAATCAAGTTTCCCTCGTAGACGACATTGTCTCCGAGTACCAGGGCATCGAGATGCAGATGGGCGATCCCGAGGTCGCTGGCGATCAGACGATGTTCCGTAAGCTGTCTAAGCGCTATGCCGAGCTGCGTCCAATCGTCGCGGTCAACAACGAGCTAGAGCAGGCTCGTCAGGACCTCGAAGATGTCAAGGAAATGGCCTACGAGGACCATGACTTCCAGGACGAAGTCGACCGCCTTGAGCCGCTCGTCGTTGAACTGGAGGAAAAGCTCGCTGACCTACTCGCTCCGCGTGACGAGCACGACTCCGAAGACATCATTATGGAGATCAAGGCTGGCGCCGGCGGCGAGGAGGCCGCATTGTTCGCCGGCGATCTCGCGCGAATGTACGAGCGTTATGCTGACAAAGCTGGTTTCCAGTGGGAGGTCTTGGGCCTCAACGAGTCCGACTTGGGTGGCGTGAAGGACATGTCCATCTCGTTTAAGTCCAAGACCCCGTCTCGCGACGGCGCTTGGTCCGTATTCAAGTTCGAGGGCGGCGTCCACCGCGTCCAACGCGTCCCGGTGACCGAGTCTCAGGGCCGCATCCAGACCTCAGCAGCCGGCGTGCTGGTTTACCCGGAGCCGGATGAGGTCGAATCCGTCAACATCGACGAAAAGGATCTGCGCATCGACGTCTACCGCTCGTCCGGTAAGGGCGGCCAGGGCGTTAACACCACTGACTCCGCAGTCCGCATTACCCACCTGCCGACTGGCCTGGTGGTCACCTGCCAGAAGGAACGTTCCCAGATTCAGAACAAGGCCCGCGCATTGCAGGTGCTGCAGGCACGCCTGGATCAGATCGAGCGCGAAGCCCGTGAGGCTGAGGCAGGGGAGCAACGTGCATCCCAGGTGCGCACCTTGGACCGCTCCGAGCGTATTCGCACCTATAATTGGCCGGAAAACCGCATCACTGATCACCGCATCGGCTACAAGGCGAATAACCTGGATTCCGTTCTCAACGGCGATATGCAGGATCTGATCACCGCTTTGCAGGCTCAAGAGCGCGCCGAGCGCTTGGAGGCGGAAGACTAGAGGTGGATACCTACGCAATGGCGCTTCGCGATGCCGCGGAGCGCTTTCGCGCATCTGGAGTACCTAGCCCGGAGTGGGACGCACGAGTGCTTGCTTCCGAGCTCATTGGATGTGGGCATATGGACATCCCACTGGATGCCCAACCCATTCCCGGCTTTGCCATCGCCTATGAGGGCTGGGTCGCGCGCCGTGAGGCTCGCGAGCCGCTGCAGCACATTCTGGGCACGGCCTGGTTTGGCCCGCTCGAGCTCAAGGTAGGCCCGGGCGTGTTTATTCCACGCCCAGAAACGGAAGTCCTGGCGGATTGGGGAGTGCGGGTGCTTCGCGACGTCGCCAAGCCTCGCGTTGTTGATCTGTGCACCGGCAGCGGGGCACTGGCCGCCTATGTAAAGAATGAGCGGCCGGACGCGGATGTATTCGCGGTCGAGCTTTCTGAAGATGCGCTGCCTTTTGCCCGCAGCAATCTTGCCCAAGACGTGCATCTGGTCCACGGCGATGCAACAGACTTCTCGCTTCTGGCCGAACTCGACGGCACCGTGGATCTCGTGCTCACGAATCCGCCTTATGTTCCGGAGACACCGGACCTAGAGCCCGAGGTCTACCGCGACCCGCACATGGCGGTCTTCGGCGGCGCCGATGGCATGGAGGTCATCGACTGTCTCGTGCCTCGCATTGCGAAGTTACTGCGTCCCGGCGGGAAAGTAGGCATCGAGCACGACGATGCCACGAGCGAGGCTGTGCAAGTTGCATTGCTGAATTCTGGGCGATTCCACGATGTCGCAGTGCTGCGAGACCTAACAGGTACCGCGCGTTTTGTAACTGCTATTAAAAGTGCGACCGCCACTCCTGCGGGAGTACAGTAGGTTGGTCTGAACACACGAAGTGAGGAAAGAATGCAAGGAAAGATTTATAACTGTGCCGATAAGGCAGAGCGTGAAGAAGGCCTAGCCATCGCGGTCAAAGCAGCAAAGTCTGGCCGCCTCGTCGTGATGCCTACTGACACGTTGTACGGCCTCGGCTGCGACGCCTTCGACAACGACGCTGTGGCCAGCCTCCTTGCAACCAAGCAGCGTGGCCCTGATATGCCCGTTCCGGTCCTCGTGGGGTCCTGGGACACCATCCGTGGTCTCGTCGCGGAGTACACCGATACTGCGCGAGCACTCGTCGAGGCTTTTTGGCCCGGTGGACTTTCCATCGTGGTCCCGCAGGCGCCTTCCTTGCCGTGGAACTTGGGAGATACCCGCGGGACGGTGATGTTGCGCATGCCGCTGCATCCTATTGCCATCGAGCTTCTGCGCGAGGTTGGCCCAATGGCTGTGTCCTCCGCGAATATTTCCGGCCACCAGCCACCGACCACCGCGCTGGCTGCAAAGCAGCAGCTTGGTAAAGCCGTTACCGTTTACTTGGACGGTGGTGAGACTGCCGTTGGCAAGCCTTCCACCATCATCGATCTCTCCGGTGAGCACCCATACCTGCTGCGTGAGGGCGCGCTTTCTGCCGAAGAAATCGCTGAGGTCATTGGCGTGAGCGCCGAGTCGCTGCGCACTCGCCCTACTGCCTAGACAAAAGGAGATTGTGTGAGTGGCACCGGTGTACCGCTGCGCGAGCTAGCGCTTGTCATTTTGGTTGCAGCGACCTTTACCTACCTCGCCACGGGCTTGGTACGTAGCTTCCTCGTCCGCACTGGGCGGGTAGCAGAGATTCGCCTGCGCGATTCGCATTCCCAGCCCACCCCGCAGATGGGTGGCGTGGCAATGTTTACCGGTTTCGGCGCCTCAGTCTTCCTAGCCGCCCAGCTTCCAGCCTTGACTCGCGGTTTCATGCCCGTTACTCCTGAGATGAATGCCGTGGTTTGGGCGGCGCTGGCCATCGTGCTCGTGGGCGTGATCGACGACGCCCTCGAACTGGGTGCGATAGTGAAGTTGGTCGGCCAATTGCTCGCCGCTGGAATCATGAGCGGCCTTGGCCTTACATGGACGCTTCTGTTTATTCCATTTGGCGGCGGAACTACGGTGTTGCTCGATCAAATCCAGGGCACACTCTTGACAACCTTCTTTACGGTGCTGCTCATTAACGCAATGAACTTTGTGGACGGCCTTGATGGTCTCGCCGCCGGCTTAGGGCTTATTGCAGGCGGCGCCATATTGATCTTTTCCCTCACGGTTCTGCATGACCAGGGTGGGGCAGTCTCTGCCTATCCGCCGGCGATCATCTCTGCCGCGTTGGTCGGTATCTGTGCAGGCTTCCTGCCGCACAATTTTGAGCCTTCGCGCATCTTTATGGGCGACAGTGGATCGATGCTTATTGGTCTCCTGCTGGCCGCAGCTTCTACCTCTGCTTCCGGCAAGATCAACATGTCGCTGTATGGCACCGTTGACATGGTGGCGCTCGCATCGCCTTTCATTGTGGTCGCCGCAGCTGTGTTTATTCCAGTCTTGGACCTTGTCTGGGCGGTTATTCGCCGCCTTTCGCAGGGCCGATCGCCCTTTTCTGCCGATAAGGCGCACATTCATCACCGCCTACTTTCGCTCGGCCATACCCACCGCCGCACTGTCTTGGTGCTATACCTGTGGGTCTCGGCGGTAGCTTTCGGCGCGGTGTCCTTTTCCATCGTCCCGTGGCCCGTTGCAGTCGCCCTTACCGCCATCGCGCTGGGGGTGGCATTCGGCGTCACGCTCATTCCTCTGCGCCGGGGCAAGCTTGGCCCAAGTAAACGGGCTACCACGGTGGTGGCGCATACCGATCCCGCCTAGGAGTCTCGGGTTGTCGTAGTGCGGTAGGCTTTTGGCCTATGACTGATCCGATGACAAACGCGGCAATAAACAACGTGGATGACTTTGACGACCCAGTTTTGCCGCTCAAGCGTGCACTGCGCTTCGGTTCGATTGCGCTGGTGGCCATCACGATTATCTCGCTCGCCGTTTGGGGTGGCATGCGTGGAATGCCGGGGATTTGGGGAGTGCTCGTCGGTGCCGGCATCGGCGGCGGTTTTGTCCTGCTGACGGTTCTTTCCGTGCTTGCTGCCTCGAAGACTAGCCCCACCAACACGATCATCGTCGTTATGGGTAGCTGGCTCATCAAACTGCTGGTGCTGATTGTCATCCTCGCGGTCATCCGCGACATGGACTTCTACGATAAGATGGCGCTCTTTGTCACCGTAGTGATGGCCCTTATCGCAACGCTGGGCACCGAGGCCTGGGGCGTCGTCAGCGCCCGCGTCTCTTATGTGCATTAGCCACCCTGAAGAAGGGCGGCGGGGATAAAACACGAGCCCTTTAGTCTTAATTTCCTTGGGGGAAGATGTGGAATGGGTGTTAATTCCACCCCCGAGGTGGTGTACAAAAACTGTTTGTGACAAAGGCCATATGGGGTCTTTTGCCTAGTCATGGGCTCTATTTCGGCCAAAAAATCGCCCGCGAGCTACGGGTGTCAACCTGTGCCTACCCTGGTACACGTGAATGAGGCCCTGAACTGATATTATTTCTCGCGGGTTACCACGGGACCGAGATTTTTGCATTGGATCCCGCGCGGTCAATCCCTGTCACTTCTTCGAAGATGTGCGACGGAGTCCGAAGTCGTGGCAGAGAGCTTGAGACGTCCATCGCACCGTCCGCAAAGTTATTTTGCGGCGGCCCTAACACGGGAGAGAACGCTGAGCGTTACAACATTGGCCATGAAAGGGCACTTCCACGCGCCTGATCTGGGTGAAGAATTCTTCCCGGGGCAAGTAGATGCTGACCATCTGTTCTTCGGCGACTTTGCCGACGGATGGTTCGCGCTTGATCGCCTAATGCTGGTGCGCATCTTGATGACGCTGGTATTGGTGGTTCTTTTCATGCTGGCCTTCAAGAACCCGAAGCTGGTTCCGAAGGGTCTGCAGAACGTCGGCGAGAATGCGGTCGATTTCGTCCGTATCCACATCGCCGAAGATATTTTGGGTACTAAGGAGGCCAAGCGATTCCTTCCGGTAATCGCGACGATCTTCTTCGCAGTCCTGTTTATGAATGTGCCGACCATCATCCCGGGACTCAACGTCTCGCCGAATGGTCGTATCGGCATGCCTATCGTCCTTGCAGTCGTGTCGTACATCGCAATGATTTACGCCGGCGCAAAGCGCTATGGCTTCGGCAAGTTCATCAAGTCCTCGGTGGTTATTCCTAACCTGCCGCCGGCTTTGCACTTGCTCGTTGTGCCGATCGAGTTCTTCTCGACCTTCATTCTGCGACCAGTTACCCTCGCCATTCGTCTCATGGCGAACTTCTTGGCAGGACACATCATTCTGGTCCTTCTCTTCTCTGCTTCGAACTTCTTCTTCTGGCAGCTGAACGGTTGGACGGCACTGTCCGGTTTGACCATTGTTCTGGGACTGGCTTTCAGCCTGTTCGAGCTCCTGGTCATCTTCCTGCAGGCCTACATCTTCGCGCTTTTGACGGCGGTGTACATCGAACTGTCCCTGCACGCGGATTCGCACTAAGGACGAGGTCGACGAGCGCGACCGAGAATAATCTCAACTTCACAGAAACTATCTCCCTGTCCGTAAACCTGCGGGCAGGACATACGAAAGGGAACGACTTTCACCATGAACGAAATCATTCTTGCACAGGATGCTGCCGCTAACCTCGACAGCCTGAAGGCTGTTGGCTACGGCCTCGCCGCAATCGGCCCTGGTATCGGTATCGGCATCGTTGCCGGCAAGACCGTTGAGGCTATGGCACGCCAGCCTGAAATGGCCGGCCAGCTGCGTACCACCATGTTCCTGGGTATCGCCTTCACCGAGGCTCTTGCACTTATCGGCCTCGTTGCAGGCTTCCTGTTCTAAAAAGTTCGCGTTTTCCTAAACCAACCTTTTAAGACTGGAGACCACATGAACAACGTCTTTTATACGCTTGCGGCGGGGGAGGAGAACCCGGGTTCCGGCAGCTTCTCCGTTCTTCTGCCCAAGAACTATGACATTTTCTGGTCTTTGATCTGTTTCGTTGTCATCTTGATTTTGTTCTGGAAGTTCGTTCTTCCGGCATACAACAAGATGCTCCAGGAGCGCGAGGACCGCATCGAGGGAGGCATGAAGCGTGCTGAGGCTCAGCAGGCTGAAGCTAAGGCTGCTCTCGAGAAGTACAACGCACAGCTTGCTGACGCACGTGCAGAAGCTGCAGAGATCCGCGAACAGGCGCGCGAGCGCGGCAAGCAGATCGAGGCTGAGGCTAAGACCCAGGCTGAGGAAGAATCCCGCCGCATTGTCGCCTCTGGCGAGAAGCAGCTGGAAGCTTCCCGTGCACAGGTCATCTCTGAGCTGCGTTCCGATATCGGACAGAACTCCATCAACTTGGCTGAGAAGCTGCTGGGCGGCGAACTATCTTCCGCTACCAAGCAGTCCTCCACGATTGACAACTTCCTGTCCGAGCTCGATTCTGTGGCACCGGCCGGAAAGTAGGCAACTATGAAGGCAGCTAGCCGCGAAGCCCTCGCACACGTAGAGTCCCAGCTGGATCAGATTCTGGCGCAGGACGATGCGATTGCGACGGCGGCACAGGCAGGTCTCGACCTTTTCGAGGTCGTTGATGTCCTTGATACTGACCGCGAACTGCGCGTCGCGCTAACCGACGCCGCCGTTCCGGCTGCAAACCGCAAGTCACTGGTGCAGAACCTCTTCGGTGCAAAGATTGCTCCGGTCGCCACCCAGGTGATCGAAGCTTCTGCTGCCGAGCAGTGGTCCACCTCCCGTGGCTTCGTCAAGGGTCTCGTGTCTCTCGGCCGCCGCGCTCTTCTGCGCGGTGCTGAGGCTCAGGGCCAGCTGGGCCAGGTAGAAGACGAGCTCTTCCGCCTGTCTAGCATCCTGAAGAACGAGGCAGAGCTGACCCAGCTGCTTTCCGACCGAACTGCTACGTCCGCACGTAAGCGCGGATTGCTGGCAAGCGTGCTCTACGGCAAGGTAACGATGTTCTCTGAGGCGCTCGCGCTCCAGGCCATCGGCCGCCCTGAGCAGAACCCGATCGATGATGTCGCGGCACTGGCCGACTACGCAGCTAAGCTGCAGGGTCGCACCATTGCTCGTGTTACCACCGCGGGTGAGCTGAATGATAGCCAGCGTGCAGCACTCGCTGAGAAGCTGGGCAAAATTTATGGTCGTGCGATGTCCATTCACTCTGAGGTTGACACCAGCCTCCTCGGTGGTATGACCATCCGCGTCGGCGACGAAGTTATCGACGGCTCCACGGCAGGCAAGATTGCCCGCCTGCGTGCCAAGATGGCTTAAGTCAGGCCGAAACGACAGAAATGATTAAGTAATTGCTGGAAGATACTACCGAGAGCAGGAAGAACATGGCGGAGCTGACGATCTCCTCCGATGAGATTCGTAGCGCGATTGCGAACTACACCTCGAGCTACTCCGCGGAGGCCTCCCGTGAGGAGGTCGGCGTGGTCATTTCGGCAGCTGACGGTATTGCGCAGGTTTCTGGCCTGCCATCCGTTATGGCGAATGAGCTGCTCGAGTTCCCAGGCGGCGTTATCGGCGTCGCACAGAACCTCGACACCAACTCCATCGGTGTCGTTGTCTTGGGCAACTTCGAGTCCCTCACCGAGGGCGACGAGGTCAAGAGGACTGGCGAAGTCCTTTCCATCCCTGTGGGCGAGGAATTCCTCGGCCGCGTTATCAACCCACTGGGCCAGCCGATCGACGGCATGGGCCCAATCGCCGCTGAAGAGGACCGCGTCCTCGAGCTGCAGGCACCTTCCGTGCTGCAGCGTCAGCCGGTTGAAGAGCCGATGCAGACCGGCATCAAGGCTATTGACGCAATGACCCCGATTGGTCGTGGTCAGCGTCAGTTGGTCATTGGTGACCGTAAGACTGGTAAGACCGCAGTCTGCATCGACACCATCCTGAACCAGAAGGCTAACTGGGAGTCTGGCGACAAGGACAAGCAGGTACGTTGTATCTACGTCGCTATCGGCCAGAAGGGCTCCACCATTGCTGGAGTCCGCCACACCCTGGAGCAGCACGGCGCACTGGAGTACACCACCATCGTGGCAGCTCCTGCTTCCGACGCCGCTGGCTTCAAGTGGCTGGCACCGTTCTCCGGTGCAGCTCTGGGTCAGCACTGGATGTACCAGGGCAACCACGTCCTGGTCATCTACGATGATCTCACCAAGCAGGCTGAGGCCTACCGTGCGATTTCCCTTCTGCTGCGCCGTCCGCCGGGCCGCGAGGCATACCCGGGCGACGTCTTCTACCTCCACTCCCGTCTGCTGGAGCGTGCTGCAAAGCTCTCCGACGACATGGGTGCAGGTTCCATGACCGCACTGCCGATCATCGAGACCAAGGCGAACGACGTTTCCGCCTTCATCCCGACCAACGTTATTTCCATTACCGACGGCCAGGTCTTCCTGGAGTCCGACCTGTTCAACCAGGGCGTCCGTCCGGCAATTAACGTCGGTGTCTCCGTCTCCCGTGTGGGTGGCGCTGCACAGACCAAGGGCATGAAGAAGGTCGCCGGTAACCTGCGTCTTGAGCTTGCTGCTTACCGTGACCTGCAGGCATTCGCTGCCTTCGCTTCCGACCTCGACCCTGCCTCCAAGGCACAGCTCGAGCGCGGTGAGCGTCTGGTTGAGCTGCTCAAGCAGGCGGAGTCCTCCCCGCAGCCAGTCGAGTTCCAGATGGTTTCCATCTACTTGGCTGACCAGGGCATCTTCGACGTCGTTCCCGTCGAGGATGTACGTCGCTTCGAGGCTGAGGTACACGAGTACCTGCACTCGAATACCCCGCAGGTATTCGAGCAGATCGCTGGTGGCCAGCCTCTGTCCGACGAATCCAAGGATGCGCTCGTCAAGGCTGCTAAGGACTTCACCCCGACCTTCCGCACCACCGAGGGCCACAATCTGGGCTCCGAGGCAGAGGTCGAGGCGCTCGATGCGGCAGAGGTAAAGAAGACCGAGCTCAGCGTCTCCCGTAAGACGGCTAAATAGAGTCCGCACAGCTCTAAGAATCAACCGTCGAGATAATAGAAGGGAGGAGCGAACACCATGGCTAATCTTCGTGAACTGCGCGACCGAATCCGGTCCGTCAATTCCACTAAGAAGATCACCAAGGCACAGGAGCTCATTGCTACCTCGCGCATTACCAAGGCACAGGCTAGGGTTGAGGCTTCACAGCCTTACGCACACGAGCTTGCGAATGTGATGAACAAGCTCGCAGCGGCCAGCTCGCTGGATCACCCGATGCTTCGTGAACGTGAAGATGGCAAGGTCGCCGCTATTCTCGTGGTCTCTTCTGACCGCGGTATGTGTGGTGGCTACAACAACAACATCTTCAAAAAGGCAGCCGAGCTCGAAGCCCTGCTCAAGAAGCAAGGCTACGAGACCGTCCGCTACGTCACGGGTAATAAGGGCGTTGGCTTCTACAAGTTCCGTGAAGCTGATGTCGCAGGCAGCTGGGCTGGTTTCTCGCAGGATCCGTCCTGGGAGACCACCCACGATGTCCGTCGTCATATGATCGACGGCTTCATTGCAGGTTCCAAAGGTACTGCCAAGTACCGCGATGGCCTCAACACCGAGGGCGAAGGCATCCGTGGCTTCGACCAGGTCCACGTTGTGTACACCGAGTTTGAGTCCATGCTGACCCAAACCGCGCGTGCACAGCAGTTGTTGCCGGTGGTTCCGGTTATTGAGGATGAGGAATTCCACCTCGGAGAGTCCGCGCTTTCCGACTCCGAGCCTACGGATCAGGTTTCGCCTGATTTCGAGTTCGAGCCGGATGCTGACACTCTTATGGAGGCACTGCTTCCGCAGTACGTCTCTCGTATCCTCTTTGCGATGTTCTTGGAGGCTTCCGCTTCCGAGTCCGCAGCACGCCGTACCGCAATGAAGTCTGCTACTGACAACGCAACCGAGCTGGTCAAGGACCTCTCGCGCGTGGCCAACCAGGCTCGTCAGGCACAGATTACCCAGGAAATTACAGAGATCGTCGGTGGCGCTGGGGCGCTCGCCGAAAGCGCAGAAAGTGACTAGATTATGACTTCAGCTCTGCAAGAGCAGAACACACAGTCGTCGGCTGTTGCCGGCCGTGTGGTGCGCGTCATCGGTCCGGTCGTCGACGTGGAATTCCCGCGTGGCGGACTGCCGGCACTGTACAACGCACTGACCGTCGAGATTTCTCTCGAGGCTGTTGCAAAGACCGTCACCCTCGAGGTCGCTCAGCACCTCGGTGACAACCTCGTCCGTACCGTTTCCATGGCACCGACCGACGGCCTCGTCCGCGGCGCTACCGTGACCGATACTGGCAAGCCAATATCCGTTCCAGTCGGCGATGTGGTCAAGGGCCACGTCTTCAACGCACTGGGCGACTGCCTCGACCAGCCTGGTCTGGGCCGCGACGGCGAGCAGTGGGGCATCCACCGCGAACCGCCAGCATTCGACCAGCTCGAGGGTAAAACCGAAATCCTGGAGACCGGTATTAAGGTTATCGACCTCCTGACCCCGTACGTGAAGGGCGGCAAGATCGGCCTCTTCGGCGGTGCAGGTGTTGGTAAGACCGTTCTCATCCAGGAGATGATTACTCGTATCGCACGCGAGTTCTCCGGTACCTCCGTCTTCGCCGGCGTCGGCGAGCGTACCCGTGAGGGCACCGACCTCTTCCTCGAGATGGAAGAGATGGGCGTTCTCCAGGACACCGCCCTCGTGTTCGGCCAGATGGATGAGCCGCCAGGAGTCCGTATGCGCGTGGCTCTGTCCGGCCTGACCATGGCGGAGTACTTCCGCGATGTGCAGAACCAGGACGTGCTGCTGTTCATTGACAACATCTTCCGTTTCACCCAGGCCGGCTCTGAGGTTTCGACCCTGCTGGGTCGTATGCCTTCCGCCGTTGGCTACCAGCCAACCCTGGCTGACGAGATGGGTGTCCTGCAGGAGCGCATTACCTCCACGAAGGGCAAGTCGATTACCTCTCTGCAGGCCGTTTACGTCCCTGCGGATGACTACACCGACCCGGCTCCGGCCACCACCTTCGCCCACCTCGATGCAACCACCGAGTTGGACCGTGGTATTGCTTCCAAGGGTATTTACCCGGCTGTGAACCCGCTGACCTCGACCTCTCGTATTCTGGAGCCGTCCATCGTGGGCGAGCACCACTACGAGGTTGCGCAGCGCGTCATTCACATCCTGCAGAAGAACAAGGAACTCCAGGACATCATCGCCATCCTTGGTATGGACGAGCTGTCCGAGGAGGACAAGGTCACCGTCCAGCGCGCACGTCGTATCGAGCGCTTCCTGGGCCAGAACTTCTTCGTCGCAGAGAAGTTCACCGGCCTGCCCGGCTCCTACGTCCCGCTGACCGAGACCATCGATGCTTTCGAGCGCATCTGCAACGGCGAGTTCGATCACTACCCAGAGCAGGCATTCAACGGCCTGGGTGGCTTGGACGACGTCGAGGCTGCGTACAAGAAGCTTTCCGAGAAGTAGGGAGTGGCACATGGCTGACATCACCGCTGAACTGGTATCCGTCGAGCGTAAGCTGTGGGCTGGTAAGGCCACGCTGGTTACGGCTGAGACCACTGAGGGTGAGATCGGCGTGCTTCCTGGCCACGAGCCATTGGTCGGTCAGCTGGCCGACAATGGTGTTGTGACCATCCACCCAGTCGACGGCGAGCGTCTCGTCGCCGCGGTCCAGGGTGGCTTCCTCTCCGTGTCCAAGGACAAGATCACTGTCCTCGCCAACTGGGCCACTTGGTCCACCGAAGTTGATGAGGCACAGGCTTCCGAAGACCAGAAGTCCGAGGAGCCCATTGTCCACAACCGTGGTGAAGCCGCTCAGCGAGCACTTCGTCGCGCCAAGGGCTAGGTAGAGTAACGGGCAGCAAAGCCCTTCCGCTCTCATAAGCGCCCCACCTTTCTTTCACCAGAAAGGTGGGGCGCTTTTTCGTTGGCTTTTGCTACGGGGTTTAGTGGCATAACGGCTGGGGAAGATACTAGAATTTTATCTAATATCTTTCAGGTTCAGGATTAAAAGGAGCGGCAGGATATGAACATTTCAGGTCTAGGCTGGTTGTTCCTCATCGTGGCGGCTTCTATCCTTTTGTGTCTTATGCTTGCTGCTCGCCGCTTTTTCAAGTTGCGGGCGCGCGGGACCTCTGTATTGCTGAGAACCCTGCCTGCTAAAAACTCTCGTTCTTGGCGTCATGGCGTGATGCGCTATAACGGGGAATACGTGGAGTACTTCAAGCTGCGCTCGGTTTCGGTCCAAGCAGACCTTCGTTTCAATCGCCTCGGCGTCGAACTAATTGGCACTCGTCAATTGGACGATGACGAGGCTGCTTTTATGTCCGCCGCCGACCAGGTCATCCGCTTTTCCTTCGCGGATCAGGAATACGAAATCGCCACTGACCTACACGGAATCATGGGGCTCACCGCCTGGATTGAGGCGGCGCCTTCCAAGCGCTTGGAACGTCCTGACTATCGGCGTCTGCGCCAGCGCGCTACCCGTTTTACTAAGGAGTAGGCGGCTACCTATAGGGTAGAGGGCATGCGTTTAGTCATCGCTCGTTGCTCAGTTGATTATGTCGGCCGTTTGGATGCCCATTTGCCAGTCGCCGATCGCCTCATCCTCATCAAGACAGATGGTTCCGTGTCGATCCACGCCGACGACCGCGCCTATAAGCCGCTGAATTGGATGACTCCGCCGTGCACGCTGGAGGAATCCGCCATCACTGACATCGACGGCGAGGACACTGGTGAGCAGCTGTGGCTCGTTGAAAACCCCAAGGGGGAGCAGCTGCGTATCACCATCGCGGAGATTCACCAAGACATCTCCGTAGAGTTGGGCGAGGACCCAGGGCTTGTTAAGGACGGCGTCGAGGCACACCTGCAGGAGCTGCTCGCCGAGCACATCGATACCCTGGGCGAGGACTATTCACTCGTTCGGCGCGAGTATCCAACCGCAATTGGCCCAGTCGATATCATGGCCAAAGACCAAGACAATAAGTTCGTTGCGGTTGAGGTTAAGCGCCGCGGTGGTATAGACGGCGTCGAGCAGCTCACACGCTATCTGGAGCTTCTCAACCGTGACGAGCTACTGGCACCCGTGCAAGGCGTGTTTGCAGCCCAGGAAATCAAGCCGCAGGCCCGTACGCTGGCCGAGGACCGCGGTATTCGCTGTGTCATCCTTGACTACCAAGATCTGCGCGGCATCGAGTCGAACGAGCTGCGTCTTTTCTAATGCCACGCCGCAATAGGAGAAACCGCGTCAGCCCGCGCCCGCTGCCTAAGGATGGCTCTACTTTTCTAGGCTCGCAGACCGTCGAGGGCCCAAAGTGGACCCACGGTGAGCTCTTCGTTATGCGCCACATCGGCAGCGCGGCGGCTACAAAGTTTTATATCTGCCCCGGCTGCAACCAAAATGTTCCGCCTCGCGTTGCCCATATCGTGGCCTGGCCGCGTGATACAGGCGGCAGGGAAGATGACCGCCGCCATTGGCACCGTCACTGCTGGGAGCGTAGGTAGGATAGCGGGCATGATTGTTGCTTTTTCTGTCGCGCCAACCGTGGTGGGCGAGGAAACTGCGGAGATGTCTGCAGCCGTCGCCGAAGCCGTCCGCGTGGTGCGCGCATCCGGCTTGCCCAACGAGACCAATGCCATGTTTACCCTTATAGAAGGCGAATGGGATGAGGTCTTTGCCGTAATCAAGGAAGCCACCGATGCAGTACGCAAGGTTTCGCCGCGTACCTCGCTTGTAGTCAAGGCCGATATCCGCGAAGGTGTGACTGGCCAGTTGACGCAAAAGGTGGAGTCTGTGAATCGACGTTTGGAGGAAAACAAGTGACCGGACCTTATGTAGGCGGTGCCCTTGACTTGGGCGCGCTGAAGCAGCAAAAGGAGACTGAGGAAGCGCCTTCCGGGGTATCTGCATTTTTCGAGGTAACCGAGGCTAACTTCGAATCCGAATTGATTCGCCGTTCCGCCGAGGTCCCCGTTATTGCGCTCATCGGTTCTTCGCGTTCGCCCGCCTCCGAGCAACTGAAGAATGACCTGCGCGCTGTCGCAGAGGCCGGTGGGCTCAAGTTCATCGTTGGCTACATCGACGCTGATGCTATCCCGCAGGTAGCGCAGGTCTTTGGCGTGCGAAACCTGCCGACCACCGTCGCCCTAGCTGCCGGCCAGCCGATTACCAACTTCGAGGGAGCCCAGCCCAAGGATGCGCTGGAGCAGTGGACTGCCACGCTCGTCGAGAAGCTTGGGCCGCAATTGAGTGGTCTCAGCACCGAGACCCCAGAACCAGAAACTGCCGCGGACCCACGCGTGCAGGCCGCCGAGGAGTCCCTAAACCACGGCGATTTCGACGCAGCCATCGCCCACTACGACGCCATTTTGGCCGACGATCCAGACAACGCCGAGGTCAAGCAGGCCCGCAACACCACCCAGGTTTTGCGTCGTCTGGACCCAGCCAACCGCACCGAGGACCCGATTGCTGCTGCCGACGCTGCGCCAGCCGACGTCGCCAAGCAGTGCGATGCCGCCGACGCCGAGGTCGTCGCCGGTGCGCCCGAGAAAGCCTTCGAGCGCCTCATCTCGGCGATGCAAAGAACCGCAGGCGACGACAAGCAAGCCCTCAAGGTTCGCTTGCTCGAGCTCTTCGCGCTTTTCGACGCCTCCGATTCCCGTGTCCTGCAAGCGCGCACCAAGCTCGCAAGCGCTCTTTATTAGCGAAGGGGTAACTAGAGCACCCCCGGCTTTCTGGAATTTCTGGATCGCTTTTCTGCGGTTCTATTATCAGGGCAGAAATCCTTGACAGAGCCAATTAGAAGGCCAATTAAAAGGGGAGTGCTCTATGCCCGTCATGCAACCAATTAATGGTCCAAAAATTCCGGAGCCCAAAGCCCCGAAGAAGGACCGTACCCACTGGCTCTACATCGGCGTCATCGTTGCGGTGATTGCCGGTATTGCCTTGGGTCTAGTCGCCCCGGGCGTTGCCGTTAACTTCAAGCCATTGGGCACGATGTTCGTCAGCCTCATCAAGATGGTCATCGCGCCAATCATCTTCTGCACCATCGTGCTGGGCATCGGCTCGGTGCGCGCTGCGGCATCGGTCGGAAAGGCCGGCGGCATCGCTCTGGCGTACTTCATCACGATGTCCACCTTTGCGCTGGCGATCGGCCTCGTGGTCGGTAACTTCATCGATCCTGGCGCTGGCCTTCATATTAGCGGTGGTGATGGCTCTAAGTACATCAAGGCAGGTGCGGAAGGCGAGGGGCTTTGGGGCTTTGTCAGCTCCATCGTCCCAGAGACCATGTTCTCGGCGTTTACCTCGGGATCTGTTCTCCAGGTCCTGTTTATCGCATTGCTGTGTGGCTTCGCCGTGCAGTCCATGGGCGAGGCAGGCGAACCTATTCTTGGCTTCGTCGCCAGCCTGCAGCGCCTCGTCTTCAAGATCCTCAACATGATTTTGTGGCTGGCTCCGCTCGGCTCTTTCGGTGCTATGGCAGGCGTCGTTGGTGAGACCGGCATGGATGCCGTGAAGTCCTTGGCCACCCTGATGCTGGCTTTCTACATCACCTGCTTCCTCTTCGTATTCGTGGTACTCGGCCTCATCGCCCGTGTATTCGGCGGCATCAGCATGTGGAAGCTCTGCAAGTATCTGGGCCGCGAGTTCCTGCTCATCGTTGCTACTTCTTCCTCTGAATCCGCATTGCCGAACCTCATGCGCAAGCTGGAACACCTCGGCGTGGAGAAGCCGACCGTGGGTATCGTTGTACCGACCGGTTATTCCTTCAACCTGGATGGCACCGCTATTTATCTGACGCTTTCCGCCATCTTCATTTCCGAGGCAATGCATATGCCGATGAACTTGGGCGAGCAGGTGGGCCTGCTGGTCTTTATGATCATCGCGTCCAAGGGCGCAGCGGGTGTCTCCGGAGCCGGCATCGCAACGCTGGCTGCGGGCTTGCAGTCCCACCGTCCTGAACTCCTCGGCGGCGTCGATGTCATCATGGGCATCGACCGCTTTATGTCCGAGGCTCGCGCTCTGACAAACTTTGCAGGCAACGCGCTCGCAACCATCCTGGTTGGCCGCTGGACCAAGACCGTGGACATGGACCGCGTCACGAAGGTACTCAACGGTGAGGAACCATACGCTGATTCTGGCAAGGACAGCACCGTTAACCTGCGCATGCCAGACGTGGAGAACCCAGCCCACGAGCGCCTGCAGCCAACGCAGCAGGTTGATTTGGAGCGCTACAAAGACGGCTCTGAGATGTACTACAAGTAGTTCTCGCTATACTGCGAGCCTATGACGAAAGTACTATTCCTCTGTAATTCCAACCGCGGCAAGTCCCAGATGGCCGCAGCTTTGGCGAAGCTGCATGCTCCCTCGTGGAAGGTCTATTCGGCCGGCGTGCAAGTGACCGAACCGGGGCAGTCCGGCGACGTAAATCTCGAGGCGTCCCATTGCCTGACCGAAGTGGGCGCCGACATGTCTGAGGGCACGCCCAAGCCGGTTGATCCGGAACTTGCCGCCAATGTCGATCACGTCATCATCGTCGGTGGCGCCGAGTACGATGGACCCGCCGAGCGCTGGGAGATTGAAGATCCCTCCCAGCGTGGCGTTGAGGGGAAGCAAAGGATGGTCGAGCTGCGCGACGATATTGATGCCCGCGTCAAAGAATTGATTGTGCGCCATAATTTAGTTGGACACTAAAAACCTAGAAATAGGTAACATTTTCTAATAAGGTGCGGTGCATGACTAGTCCGCACCGAGCACCGATTTCGCCCGATCCTAGGCAGCAAGCCTTTGCGGTCCGTGGCCTTAACAAATCCTTCAATGGTTCTCCCGCCGTCCACAATCTAGATCTCGACGTCCCGCGGGGTTCCATTTATGGCATCGTCGGCCCCAACGGTGCGGGCAAGACCACCATGCTGACCATGGCCTGCGGTCTTCTGCGCCCCGATAGCGGCGAGTCATTCGTTGCCGGTCACCGCGTGTGGCACGATCCAATCCCTGCGAAGGCATCGATGGGCTTGCTCATGGACGGCGCACCCGTATTCGACCGCCTCACCGGCGCCGAGTATCTCTACTACTTGGGCGCGCTACGCAAGCTCGACGAGGGGGAGGCACAGCGCCGCGCCGCTGAGCTCCTGCACGTGCTCGCGCTTGACGACGCCGCCTCCAAACGCATCGCCGACTATTCCGCCGGCATGACCAAGAAGATTCTGCTTGCCGGCGCAGTGCTCCATAATCCCGAGGTGCTCATCCTCGATGAGCCGCTCGAGGCAGTCGATCCAGTATCCGGCCGCCTCATCCAAAACGTGCTCGTGAACTTCGCTGCGCGGGGTGGCACCGTGGTGATTTCCTCCCACGTCATGTCCCTAGTCGAAGGACTTTGTACCTCCGTGGCAATCATTAATGATGGCCAAGTGCTTACCTCCGGCACCGTCGATGAGGTCCGCGGTGACAAGAGCCTCACTGACGTCTTCATCGAGCTCGTCGGCGGCGCCGATCTCGATTCCAACGCCTTCCAGTGGTTGGGTGGAAACTAGGCCGTGATGGACACCAGCAAAACCCTCGTCAAGCTACACCGCACACTATGGAGCAGGACTTTCAAGGAAAACACCGCGCAGTGGATGATGGTGCTCCTCTTCGTCATCTATGGCCTGATTGGTCTCGCCAACACTGGGTTTATGGCCGGCTTAGATCTGAGCGAAGGCACGCGCAATGCTCACGCTCTCACCACAGTCAACCTCCTCGGCGTAGCGATGTACCTCATGCTCGCGATGATCATGCCCGCCGGTGAAAAGCAGCTTTACCCCGATACCTTGAAGGGCCTGCCGCTTTCTTTAGAAGAGGTCCGGCCCGCCATGCTGCGCATTTCTTTCCTTAACTCCCGCGTCTGGCTTTCTGCAGGTTTTAGCATCATCTGGGCAATCGTCGGTGCGATCATGCTCGTGAGCATCGGTGACTTCAATGTCATTGCAATACCCGCATTCGTGCTCGGCATGGCGCTTTCGTGGTTTATCACTATCTGTTTGTCGGAGTGCCTGATGAGCGTTGCCAGCAACGTGGTCAGCTTGGAAAGTGATCGCAGCAAGTTCATTGGCGGCATTCTCGGCACCGTATTGATGCTCTGCGTCATTCTCTTAAACGGCCAGATTGAAGATGCAGTGCCGCTCGGCACCATCGGCAAGTATGCCGCGTGGACGCCGTTTACCGCAGCGACCGGTTGGGCCACCGCGCTTGGCAATGGCTCTTACATGGAAGCACTCGCACAGCTTCTAATCGCTATTCTCACCGCAGTGGGGCTCTTCGCGGTCTGGCGGCACTTAATCAAAACAGAATTCGCCCAAAGCCAAAAGCACGCCCGGCCTGCGCCAGCCACAAAGACAAAGGAGCACGGCGTATCCCGCCTCCGCCTGATGGGCCTGGCTTATCGCAGTCCCGCCATGATGGAGTACTCGCGCTCGTTGCTTTATATCGTCCGCGATATGCGCCTAGTAAATACCTTGATCTTCATGCCGGTGCTCGCAGGATTCTGTCTCTACCACATCTTTAACGGCAACTTGACCGCTGGTTTAGGCGTGCTCGTGATGCTCGGTCTCTTGGGCGGCCTGTTCGGCGTCAACGACTATGGCTACGATGGCCCCTCCGGCTGGCTGAAGTTGATGGCACCTTGTGCACCAAGCAAATTTCTGCTGGCCCGCCATCGCGCGCACGTGACGCCCGCTGCAATCGTCATCATCCTTTGCGTCATCCTGGCGCTCATCATCAGCCCTGAACGCCTGAAGGTATCGGCCTTTGGTTGTGCTGCAATAGGAATGCTGCTTTCGGTCAGCGCCTGTTCACTAGCTTTGTCAGTCTATAACCCTTATCCCGTCTCCGCGCCTGGTACCAATGCGTGGACTGATAAGTCTGGCTACTCCGCACCCGCCTTTGTGGCCAGCCTCTTCGGACTCATCTTCGGCTGGATTGCCGTGGCCCCAGGTCTTGTTTGCCTAGGCATCGCCGTTACCCAAGACAAGGCTTCGTTGCTAGTAGTCGGTGTCATCTTGAGCCTTGCCGTACCGGCTATCGTCCACGCACTGGTGGCGTTTATCGCCGGCAAGCGGGTCGACGCCCGGATGCCGGAGATTTACGCCAAGGTCGACACCTGGGTCAGCTAGCCCACAAAGCGGTACCACTGCACGGAGTTGGCCGGGAGGTGTAGATCCGCGGAATTCGACGTGGAGTGCACCTTATGTGCCAAGTCATTGCCCGCGCCCTCGTAGACGGCGTCGTCGGTGTTGAGCAGCAACTCCCACGCGCCGTCGCGGGGCAGCCACATGTGGTAGTTCGGAATGGAGTTGCCTGAGAAATTGCACACGGCGAGCAGCGCCGAGCCATCGTTGCCGTAGCGCACGTAACCCAAGACGTTATTGTTCGAGTCATCAGCCTTGACCCACTGGAAACCATCCTGCGTAAAGTCCTGGGACCACAGGGCAGGGGTGTCTTTGTAAACGATATTGATATCGCGCACTAAGCGCTTGATGCCGCGATGCCACTCACCGCCCCATCCTTCGAGATTGGCCCAGTCCACAGAACTGGATTCGTTCCACTCTGCGACCTGGCCAAACTCTTGGCCCATAAACAGCAGATTCTTGCCCGGATGCGAGAACATATATCCGTACAGCGCACGCAAGCCTGCGGCCTTGTTCCAATCGTCGCCAGGCATGCGCGTCCACAGCGAGCCCTTGCCATGGACCACCTCATCGTGGCTAAACGGCAGCACGTAGCGTTCTGAATAGGCATAGACCATAGAGAAGGTCAGCTCGCCGTGATGGTGCTGGCGGTAGATGGGCTCATGTGTGAAGTACTCGAGGGTGTCATTCATCCAGCCCATATTCCATTTCAGGGAAAATCCGAGGCCGCCTTCCGAGGTGGGAGCAGTAACGCCCGGCCAAGAGGTCGATTCCTCGGCAATGGTCAGCACGCCGGGATGCAGGCGCTGCAGGGTAGCGTTCGTCTCCTGCAAGAACTGTACCGCTTCCAGGTTTTCGCGTCCACCGTACTGATTGGGCAGCCATACTTCACGGGAGTAGTCCAAGTAGAGCATCGAGGCTACAGCATCCACGCGCAGGCCGTCGACGTGGAATTCTTCGGCCCAATACAGCGCGTTTGCTACCAAGAAGTTGCGCACCTCGTTGCGGCCAAAGTCAAAGACGTAGGTTCCCCAGTCGGCCTGCTCGCCGCGGCGGGGATCGGGGTGCTCGTAGAGTGCCTGGCCGTCAAAGCGGCCCAGTGCAAATTCGTCTTTGGGAAAGTGCGCCGGAACCCAGTCGATGAGGACGCCGATGCCGGCGTTATGCAGGGCGTCGATTAGCGCACGCAACTCATCCGGCGACCCCCAGCGCGCCGACGGCGCGTAGTAGCCCGAGACCTGGTAGCCCCAAGAGCCGCCGAAGGGGTGCTCTGCCACCGGAAGCAGCTCGACGTGGGTGAAGCCTTGCTCGAGGACGTAATCGATGAGCTCAGCGCGCAGCCTGTTGTAGTCGGCGCCTTGTTTCCAGGAACCCACATGCAGCTCGTAGACGCTCATCGGCACATCGAGATTGCCGTTACGAGCATCCATCCATGCGGAGTCATTCCATTCGTAATCGTTTGCCATGACTACCGAGACTGTCTCCGGCGGAGCAATCGTTTGCTTCGCCATCGGATCAGCCTTATCGATGCGCCGGCCGTCCGCGGTTTGAATCGCGAACTTATAGCGCTCGCCGGGGCCGATGCCGGGGACGAAGAGCTCCCAGACCCCGGTTGCGCCCAAACAGCGCATCGGCGACTGCGCGGGATTCCAGCCGTTGAAGTCGCCTACTACGGCAACGCCTTTGGCATTCGGCGCCCACACCGCAAACGAAACACCTTCAACCCGGCCCAAATGCGTGTCGTAGCTGTGCAGATTCGCGCCAAGTACCTCCCAAAGCCGCTCGTGGCGACCTTCCGAAATCAGGTGCAGATCGAAAGTGCTGGCAGTGGGCAAGAACCGGTAGCCGTCGGCCACCTCGACCGGAGCCTGGCCTGGGTAAGTCACCCGGAAACGGTAATCCTGCTCCTGGTCTAGTGCGCTCTCCCATAGGTCGTGTCCTACAGCATTCATCTCGTGCACGGCAGTTTCGGTGACCAGCTCCACCTTCTCGGCGCCGGGGCGACGAGTTAAAACCGTGCCGTCGTGCCAGCCATAAAAGTCATGTGGGGCATGGTGGCGACACTCGTTGAGGCGGGCGAGATCTGCTTCCGGAATGTTCATGTGTTCACGTTACCTAAATCGAAGGAGACAGGACTTAAGGTCGATAATCGTTGACGTCGCGCCAGGCAAGGCGGTCCAAGGAATGCGGGTCAGCCTGCGGCAGCACGAACAGATGGGCGACGTCGCGCATTGGTTCGAGTCGCACGAAGTTGCGGTTGGACCAGTTATAGGCGGCGCCGGTAATGGCATCGTGGACGGTGTAGACGTCACCGTCGGCTCTGCCGATCGCTTCCATTTCTACGGTAACGGTGGCTTCTTGGGCATTGCGCGGATCCAGGTTGATCACGGCCAGGATCACGTTGCCCGTCGCAGGATCTGCCTTGGAGTAGGCAATGATTTTTTCGTTATCGACGTCGTGGAATTTGAGGTTGCGCAGTTGCTGCAGCGCGGGGTTCTCACGGCGGATGAGATTGAGAAGGCGAATATAGGATTCCAGCGATGCGCCACGGGTAGCCGCCTCCTGGAAGTTGCGCGGGCGCAGCTCGTACTTCTCAGAGTCCATGTACTCCTCACTGCCCGGCGCCACGGCCTCGTGCTCATAAAGCTCATAGCCGGAGTACACGCCCCATAGCGGAGACAGAGTCGCGGCCAAAGCCGCGCGGATAGCGAACATGGCCCGCCCGCCGGTCTGCAAAGACTCGTGCAGGATGTCAGGCGTATTCACAAAGAGGTTGGGGCGGCAAATATCCGCCTGCTCCACGTGCATCTTGGCAAACTCGGTCAGCTCGCGCTTCGAGGTTTGCCAGGTGAAATAGGTATAGGACTGGGTAAAGCCTGCCTTCGCCAAGCCGAACAGCCGTGGCGCGCGGGTAAAGGCCTCCGCAAGGAAGATGACCTCCGGATGGGTCACGTGCACCTTGTCTATGAGCCAGGTCCAAAAGTTTGCCGGCTTGGTGTGCGGGTTATCCACGCGGAAGGTGGTTACGCCCGCCTCGATCCAGATCATCACGATGCGGAAGATCTCGTTGTAGATCGCGTCTGGGTCGTTGTCGAAGTTCAGGGGATAGATGTCCTGGTACTTTTTCGGCGGATTCTCCGCATAAGCGATGGTGCCGTCAGCCAAGACCGTGAAAAACTCTGGGTTCGTCTTGGCCCACGGATGATCCGGTGCGGCCTGGAGCGCCAGATCCAGCGCTACCTCGAGCCCCAGGTCCTGCGCGCGAGAAACCAGCTTTTTGAAATCGTCCATCGTGCCCAAGTCTGGGTGAGTGGTGGAATGATCTTGAATTGCCCACGGCGAGCCGACGTCGCCCGGTTCAGCCACCACCGAGTTGTTCTTGCCCTTGCGGTGAACCTTTCCGATGGGGTGAATCGGCGGGAAATACACTGTGTCGAAGCCCATGTCTGCGACTCGCTCCAACGCTTTGGCCGTGGTCTTGAAAGTGCCGTGGACTGGGTTGCCTTCTTCATCCCAACCGCCCGTAGAACGCGGGAAGAGCTCATACCAAGAGTTATAAAGCGCTTCTCGGCGCTCGACCAGTACCTCGTGGACCTCGCCTTCCACGAGCAAATCCCGCAAGGGGTGCGCATGCAGTTTCTTTGCCACGGCGTCGGAAAGCGCTGCCTCGACGCGCGAGGACAGGTCCAAAGACTCATTCGCTAGCGACTTAGCAACATCGGGCATTCCCGCCCGCTCAAAAAGCTCCGCGCCATGGAGGAGATCGTTGGAAAGCTCGGCGGCCGTCTGCCCCGCAGCCATCTTCTTTTCCACCGCATTGCGCCACGTTGCCATCGGGTCTGACCACGCATCGATACGGAAGAACCAGCGCCCACAGGTAAGCGGAGTAAACACACCATGCCTACGGTCAGGGTCAATTGGGTCTTGGTCCATGGTCACCGAGGAAACCGAAGGGGATTCGGTATTCCACACCGAAAGGGTTGCCGACACCGCATCATGGCCTTCCCGCCAGACCAACGCGGTTACCGGAACCACCTCATTAACCACGGCCTTAGTGGGAGAGAAGCTAGGACGGACATCATCGATGGCGAGGCGTGTAGTCATGCCCTTTAGAGTAGTGCAGCTGTGTCAGTTTCACCGGGCAACCAGAATTTCCGCAACAATATAGGACGTGAATGCTGTGAATAACGAAACAATGCCCGTAACTGACGAAGATTGGCTCATCGACTTCCGCGGCGTCGAGCTGCGCCGTGGCGGAAAAACCTTGGTGGGTCCAGTCGATTGGCAAGTAGAGCTCGACGAGCGTTGGGTCATCATCGGCCCAAACGGCGCCGGCAAGACCAGCTTGGTCCGCATTGCCTCTGCGGAAGAGTTTCCTTCTAAAGGAACTGCCTTTTTGATGGGCGAGCAGATCGGCAAGACCGACATGCGCGATCTGCGTGCCGCCATCGGCATTTCTTCCGCCGCAGTACAGCACCGCATTCCCGACGGCGAACGAGTCGACGACCTCGTTATCTCCGCCGGCTACGCAGTCCTGGGACGCTTCCGCGAGGAGTACCAAGACATGGACTTTAGCCGCGCCTTCGAAATCCTTGACCAGGTGGGCGCCCGCCACTTGGCCGAGCGCACCTGGGGAACCCTATCGGAGGGAGAAAAGAAGCGCGTCATCTTGGCACGTGCCCTTATGTCCAACCCTGAGCTACTCATCCTCGACGAGCCTTCCGCCGGCATGGACCTAGGAGGCCGCGAGGATCTCGTGGGCTACTTGGGCGAGCTGGCAATGGATGCCGATGCACCAGCAATCGTCATGATTACCCACCACGTCGAGGAAATCCCTTATGGATTTACCCATGCGATGATCCTCGATGAGGGTAAGGTCGTGGCGAAGGGACTAATCAATACGGTCCTTACCTCAGAAAACCTTACGCAGGCTTTCCACCAACCAATTCAGGTGGATCGAATCGGTGAACGTTACTTCGCTCGCCGCATACGCTAAACGGAACTTTGCATGACCCGACCCATTCACGAGCGCCTTGACGCGATCGACCACAGCGAAACCACCGGTTTTAACGGTGGACGCTTGGCCGCTACCGTCCTGCTGCTGCGCGACGGCCAAGAAGGGCTCGAGGTTTGGCTCCAGGAACGGGTCTCCACGATGCGCAATTACCCGGGGCACGCAGTGTTTCCGGGCGGGGGAGTAGACCCCCGCGATTTCCCGCCAAGAATGTGGAGTTCCGGCGATCTCTGGGCGGGCCGCTCCGTTATTTCCTTGGCCCGTCGCATGGGCGTTACCAAATACAAGACCCATGCCTTGGTCTTCGCCGCCATCCGAGAACTCTTCGAGGAATCCGGTACCTTGCTCGCCGTTCGCGATGACGGAATCGTCTCCGACGCCTCGCGCTATCACCGCGAACGCGTCATGCTGGAAACTCACGAGATTTCCTTTACCGAATTCCTCATGAACAACGGCATGCGCGCCGACGCCGACATGCTCATGCCGTGGTCTCGGTGGGCGGGCGAAGACTGCGGACAATGGTTCGATACCTTTTTCTTCATCGCCGTTCTACCGGAAGGCCAAGAGCCCGACGGCGATACCACGGAGGCAGACGACGCCGGATGGTTCCCGCCCCGCCTCGTCCTCGACGGGTGGCGCGCCGGGCTTGTCCGCTTGGCTCTTCCCACTTGGGCGCAAATGCTGCGCCTGAGCAATTACTCCACGGTGCGAGAAGCGCTTGACGACGCCTCTTTCTCCGACCTTCGCCCCATCATCGGCGACCCCGAGCACGACCCGCGCTACCGCGAATTCTTCAGCACTCAACCCGTAGACAGAATATGAGTTATACCCTCGCCGAGATCGACTTCTTAGTCCAGCACCAACCGGAGATAGCGGGCCTTGACCTTGAATTCAGCAAGGCTTCCCAATTAGGCGACGTCGCCAAGCTCCAGCAACAATTCGGTGAGCACGCCCGTGCCGTAGCCGAACTCATCAAAGCCCGAAACAGTAAAAAGCTGCCCAGCGACTGGCTTATGGACTCCGATTCCGTGCAGCAGGCCACCCCGCTCGAGGTAGCCAAACATCGTGCCGCTTTCTTGACAAGCCTGGGGGTCGAACTCGTCCACGATGTCACCTGTTCCATCGGTACCGAAGGGGCTGCGTGGGCTCCAGGAAAATATGTAGGCTCTGACCTCGACCGTTCGCGCATCAAGATGGCGCAGCACAACACCCCGCATCCCTTCTTCTGCGCAGACGCTTTGACGCAGAGCTCAACGGCACCCGTTATCATCGCCGATCCAGCGCGCCGAAGCGGCGGCAAACGCATTACCGATCCCGCAAAGCTCCTGCCGCCGTTGCCCGATCTTCTGGCGGCACACGAGTGCGAACTCGCCGTCAAGTGTGCCCCCGGCCTCGACTTTTCAGATTGGCAAGGTTTGGTATCCGTCGCCAGCGTCGACGGCAACGTCAAAGAGGCCTGCCTGTATACACCTGGTCTGGGCGTTGGCCGCAGCGCAGTCATGATCAAAGGTGGAAAGGCTGATGTTCTCTCCAGCACCGACTTCGACGAGGCCGACCTGCCCGAAGCCGGCGACATTGGCACCTACATCATGGACCCAGACGGCGCGGTTGTACGCGCGGGGCTTGTGCGCCACTACGCCAAGCGCGAAGGCCTCCATCAGCTGGACCCGCGCATCGCTTACCTGACAGGGCAACGCATCCCGGCAGGCACGTCCGGATTTGAATTCATCGAGGCGGTGCCAGTCAAGAAACTCAAAGCCGCACTGCAGTCACACGATGCTGGCTCCCTCGAGATACTGGTCCGCGGTCTAGACGTCGACCCCGATCAGCTGCGGAAGAAGCTTAAGCTCAAGGGAAGCCGTTCCATGGCCGTCATCATGACACGCATCGGAACTAAGGGAATCGCGTTGCTGTGCGGACCACGAGTAGTATCGTCCGAGGATAATTACGCAACATAAATCTATCGGAAAGGGAAGTGTCCAATGCCCGCAATCGTGGCTCTGGTCAAACACGTACCGGATACCTGGTCCACCAAGTCCCTCGAGGAAGACCACACCCTCGACCGCACGAGCGTCGACAACGTCATCGACGAGGTCAACGAGTATTCCGTCGAGCAGGCACTGCGCATCAAGGAAGCAAACCCAGACTTCCGCGTCGTCGCAGTGACCATGGGCCCTGCCGGCGCTGACGAAGCTTTGCGCAAGGCCCTCGCGATGGGCGCAGACGACGCAGTACACGTGCTTGACGACGCCCTTTCCGGCGCCGATGCACTCTCTACCGCCTGGACGCTCAACGCGGCCATCAACACCATCGAGGACGTCCAGATCATCACCCTGGGCAACTACTCCTCTGATGCTTCCACCGGCCTGCTGGCTGGCCTGCTCGCTGAGTACCGCCAGCTCCCGGCGATGACCGAGCTGAAGTCCCTCAGCCTTGAAGGCGGCGTGTTGCGCGGCGTGCGCGAGGACGCTCACGGCCACTGGGAGCTGGAGGCAACCCTGCCAGTCATCGCGACCTTCACCGATAAGGCCGATAAGCCGCGCTTCCCGAACTTCAAGGGACTCATGGCGGCCAAGAAGGCCGAGATCACCACCCTCGACGTGGCCTCCCTTGGCATCGATGCCGTGGCACCAACCACCACGGTGACAGCCGCCGCCCAGCGTCCTGCCCGCACCGCGGGTGAGGTCATCACCGAGCCGAATCCGCAGGAAGCCGCAAAGCAGATTGCCGACTTCCTCGCCGCGAAGAACCTTATCTAGGAGCCGAAAATGTCTCACGTATACGTACTTGTAGAGCACGAAGATAACGCCCTTAGCCCTGTTACCGGTGAGCTGATTACCGCAGCGCGTGCGTTGGGTACCGTTTCCGCAGTCGTCGTCGGCAAGCAAGCAGATGCCTTCGATTCCGAGCTGGCAGCCCTGGGCGCCGCACAGATCGTGCAGGCAAGCGCTGAAGACTATGAGCGCCGCATCATCCTGCCCGAGGTCGATGCCCTGCACGCCCTCGCCGCCGCGAACCCAGCCCCAATCGTGCTAGCTGCGACCCCGACCAACAACGAGATTGCCGGCCGCCTTTCCGCGCGTCTGGCTTCCGGTGCCCTCGTCAACGTCGACGAGATTAACGCCGACGGCTCCGCGCACTTGACCATCTTCGGCGGTTCCTACGAGACCACTGCTACAGCGTCTGGCGCGAGCCCGATCTACACCCTGCGCCCAGGCGCAGTCGCCGCGGATCCGCAGCCGGTGGCCGTCGCTCCGGCGCCGATGCCCCTGCCGGCCGCAACTGCCAAGGACGTCACCGTCACCTCCTTTACCCCGCATGAGAAGTCTGCTCGTCCGGAGCTGACTGCCGCGAAGGTAGTTGTCTCTGGTGGCCGCGGCGTCGACGACAACTTCTCCACCATCGTGGAACCGCTTGCCGACGCCCTCGGCGGCGCCGTCGGTGCCACCCGCGATGCAGTCGATCAGGGCTTCTACGACCCAGCACACCAGGTGGGCCAGACCGGCGTCACGGTTTCTCCGGATTTGTACATCGCGCTTGGCATCTCCGGTGCTATCCAGCACACCTCCGGCATGCAGACCTCCGGCACCATCGTCGTGGTTAACCAGGATCAGGACGAGCCTTTCTTCCAGATCGCTGACCTCGGCGTCGTCGGTGACGTCCATGAGATTTCCCCGGCTTTGGTCGCTGAGCTGGAGTCTCGCAAGTAATGTCGCACTACTTTGACTATGCGGCTACTCAGCCGATGCGCCAGGTGGCCATAGATGCGTGGGTGGCCGCCTCTGGCGCGGTAAACTCGGGCGCGCAGTATGCCTCGGGCCGAAAAGCCCGTTCCGTGCTTGACGACGCCCGCGAGAAAGTCGCGGAAATTCTTGGCTGCGAGCCGATCGAGGTTATCTTCACCTCTTCCGGCACCGAAGCCGACAACATCGCCATCCAAGGCTTGTACCGTCTGGGCACCACCAACCGCGTTGTCTCGACTCCTATTGAGCACCCAGCCGTGCGCGATAGCGTTGCCCAGCTGCCGGATGCACAGGTCGATCTTCTGCCCGTCGATCGTTATTCCCACGTCAGCGACTTCTCCGCACTAGATACGCCTGCCGACGTTGCCACCTGCATGTGGGCAAACAACGAGACCGGTGCCATCCAGCCAGTTGCCGAGATTGTGCGCCGCGCAAACTTAGTTGGCACGCCAGTTCACATCGATGCAGTTCAGGTCACAGGCAAGCTGCCCATCGACTTCCACGAGCTCGGTGCTACCACGCTCGCGGCGAGCGCCCACAAGTTCGGCGGCCCACGTGGCATCGGCTTGCTGCTTGCAAAACGCAGCCCAGCCCCGCAGCCCATCGCTTTCGGAGGCGGCCAGGAGCGCGGCATCCGCCCGGGCACCGTGGACGTCGCCAGTGCCTCTGCTCTTGCGGCAGCGCTCGAGGAGTCTGTTTCCGAGATCGATTCCGAGACCAAGCGCGTCGGTGCGCTGCGTGACCAACTGCGTGCCGGCATTCTCTCCAGCATCGACAACGTCATCCTCAATTGCGAGGAACCTATGTTGGCTTCGCACCTGCATGTGTCCTTCCCCGGCACCGATGGCGACAGCCTCATCATGTTGCTCGATTCCTTGGGCATCGAGGCCTCGACCGGCAGCGCCTGCCACTCGGGCGTCAACCGCATGTCGCACGTCCTTGAGGCGATGAATGTGTCCGACTCTGATGGAATCGGTTCGCTGCGTTTTACCCTTGGTAGGAACACAACGCCTGCCGACGTCGAGTACGTCCTGGCGCAGCTTCCCGACGTCGTCAAGCGCGCCCGCAGCGTATAAGTACCGACCTCCCAGGTACTTAACAGCCTATTTGGCCAGCGCAGGCCTATGATTTAGGAGTGAATTTCCTCCTTGGCCTGCCGCTGGCCGAACCCGTAAATGGGGCGATATATGCGGTCATCGTGGTTCTTTCCGCGATAGTTGTTGCATGGGCGCGCAAGATTGTGCCTGTTGTTTTGGCTTTGTTTATATCGGTTGGTGCCTGGTATTTCCTCCAGCATTGGGATATCCCTGCTCATGTCTTCGTCGCCTCTGGTATCTGCCTCGCCGCACTGCTGCGTAAGCCGAAACTTTCCACGACGCTCGCGGGCATCGCATCACTCGTTGCGGTCGTCGGGCTAGTCAACCTCGAGTACCAGACCTATTCCACGGTCGGTTCCCTCGATCCGCGCCCGGTGGCCCAAACTATTCCCGCCTCCGAACTAGCCTCGCATGCAGGCAACTCCGCCGTACTGGTACATCTCGACCTACCGAGCAAAGGATTCAAAGCCCGCGAAGCTATTGCCTATTTGCCGCCGGCCTATTGGAGCGGAAAGCGCCTGCCGGTGCTCGTATTGCTCCATGGCAATCCCGGTGGCCCAACCCAGTGGTTTGGATCTGGCGAAGCCGCACAGACCGCCGATGAATTTCAGAAGGCAAACGGGGGAGTATCGCCCATCGTCGTAGCAGTTGATGCCACCGGTTCTGAAACCGCCAACCCTGTTTGCGCGGACTCTCAATCCACCAAGGTAATGACCTATCTGACCAAAGACGTTCCAGCCCAGATCAAAAAGCAATTGCGCGTTGACGAAGACCAGTCGCATTGGACGCTCGGCGGCCTTTCCTACGGCGGTACCTGTACTTTGCAGGTCGCCACCAACCATCCCGAGGCCTTCGGAACTTATTTGGACTTCTCCGGTGAGGCGGAGCCGACCATCGGCAAGCATGCCGATACCGTCCAGAAGTTCTTTGGCGGAAACGAGCAAGCCTTCCAGGCGCAAAATCCGGCCTTCTTGCTGAAGAAAAATCGCTATCCCGGGCTCAGTGTCGTCTTCTTTGCAGGGGACAAGGACAAGCCCGCGATTGCTGCTCAAAACCAACTTGCTGAGCTCGTTCGCGGGGCAGGCGGAAAGACTTATGTCGGTGCTCTAAGCGGTGGCCACTCCTTCGGGGTGTGGCGCCCAGCACTGCGTCAATCCTTCGCTTTTGCTGCGCGCCGCGGGGGACTTACAGCCGTCCATGACCCATTCCGTGGAATCGAGGACAACGATGTTCATGCTTAAGCAATTTCCCGTAACTTTGCTCCTGATTGTGCTCATGTGGGTTCTCCACTTCGTGGACAATGATTGGGTTGAGGCAACCGGTTTGACCACCGTCACAATTGGCGGATCCGTCGTTGTAACTTTCTTCGCCATTCTTTTCGGTGGCCCTGCCGAGCGGGTCTTGGGCAGCAGGAAATACCTCGTAGTTGGCCTTTTCCTTCAGCTTCTTTCATTACCAATTGCCTTTTTCATCGCGCGAGGCATCGAAGTATCGGGCCTTAACCGATGGGGCGACGATCTCCTCAACAGCTACCTCTTTACACCAATCGGCTGGATTTTCGGCTCTGCGATGTATGCCTCCGCGAAGATGCCGCGCCTGTGGAAGCGCCGTTTTCGGGTTATCATCCTCGTTCTTGCGTTCACGAACGTCTTTTATGCCGGCTCGATGGCCGACATCTTGGGACTTACTGCCGCGGTATTCGGCCTCTTTTTAGGCCTGTGGCGTCATCCGCGGGAGACCGCAAAGCCCTCGTTGCGCGAGCGGCGCGTGCTCGTAGCTTTCATCCTCATCGCGGTTGCCATTAGCCCGGTGCTGGTTGCTATCAATCCAATCGCCGAAGGCCCATTTTCCCTCCTCACCGAGCTGATGTGGGGGCCTGCGCTTTCCGACGTCGCGGTTGAGGTTCTCTGCACCCTCGACGAAACGTCCAGGGACTGTATATCCGCGGCTGACGTCGCACGCATGCATGGTGTCGGTCCCTTGCTTGCCAACCTCATGCCGCTGCTTATCCAACTCGTATTATGTTTCGGGCTCGTGCGTGGCCGCCATGCTGCGTGGGTACTTTCGTGCCTCATCCAAGTTGCTTCCCTGGCCTTCCTGCTCGTTCAGCTGTGGGACCTAGACCAAGACGGTTTCTTCATCTACGGGCTTAACCTGTTTGAGGCCCTGTTGCCTTGGTTGTTCTGCCTCGCTGTACTCATGTACTCTCGCCGGCTCTTCCAAGTTCGTGAAGCGCCGCAGATTATTAAAAAGCGCGCGGCCTGGCTGGGTGGGGTATTCCTTATTTGTTCTGCCACCTGGTTGCTTTCTACCTTGTTGTTGAAGTCTGCCTTTGTGGGCGGGGCGTCGCTAAGTGCAGCGTTGGCGGAGTGGCCGTTGCGCTTCTTGCCTGTAGTAATAACGCTCGTCTCTCCCCATGAATTGGTGCCGGCAAGTGGATTTGGCTGGTTTGTTTATTCGTGGGTCGGCAACGTGTGGTGGCTGTGCGTTATTTGGGCGCTGTGGCGGTGCTTCTCCTCGCCCTCGGACCCGCAACGGGAATCGGACCGCTCGCGGGCACGGGAAATCCTGCAGCGCCGAACTGGCGATCACCTATCCTTCATGACCTTGTGGGAGGGGAACAGATATTTCTTCGCTGGCGATTCCTTCGTGGCATATCGCGCTTCCAATGGCGTTGCTTTGACATTAGGAGGACCGGTTGGCGATGACATCTCCCGCGAGTTCGAGGAGTTCGTCAAATCTCAGGGACTAACTCCTGCGTGGTATTCGGTGGCAAGCGATTTCGCGGTTTCTCATCCTGGATTGAAGCGGCTTCAGGTCGCGGACGAGGCGGTGTTGAGCTGTGAAAACACGGAGTTCAAGGGCAAGAAGTTCCAGAATATCCGCACTGCGCGAAATAAGGCAGCAAAAGAAGGCGTGACCACAGTGTGGACCACGTGGGATCAACTCGATGTTCCTGTTGCCGCCGCTTTGGTCACGCTGAGCGAAGAATGGGTCGGCGAGAAGGCCCTTCCAGAGATGGGCTTTACTCTGGGAGGTATCGACGAGATGCAGGTTTCAGGTACTCGTCTCCTTTTGGCTCTAGACGATGATGGTCTGGTGCACGGCATGACCAGCTGGCTGCCGGTGCGGCGAGATGGGCAGTTGGTGGGCTACACCCTCGATGTGATGCGCCGTAATGAGCGAGGTTTCAAAGGGGTCATGGAGCTGTTGATTTCTGAGGCGCTCGTTATCGCGGCGGGTGAGGGCTGTGAATGGATTTCGCTTTCGGGCGCTCCGTTGGCAGGGACGACCGAGAATCCTTCGACCTTAGATTCACTGCTGATGAAACTCGGCGAGCAGATGGAACCGCTTTACGGCTTTCGGTCTTTAGCCGCAAGCAAGCGCAAGTTCCAGCCGGAGGAGCACAAGTGGTTCCTGTGTTATGAGGATGAGCTATCCCTCCCAGCGATTGGCCTCGCGGTGGTCCATGCTTACCTTCCGAATCTGAAGGCCACCGAGGCGCTTAAGGCACTTCGTCATTCAAACACTTAGCGTGCGCCTCCCTTCGCCGGGATTCCATGGCTTGGGCAAAAGTTTGTACCCAGTTGCGCTTCTTGGGAGCTAGCGGGCCGGTCGGCTCGTCATACTCCCAGTGCCCATCGTCGAAGAGCCAGACGATGTCTCCGGTGAGCGGGTCCATGATGTAGTTGGCTCGGCCATCGGTCTTGATGTTGTGATGGTGCTGGCAGAGGCTAGCCAGATTCGAGCCTGCGGTCGGTCCGCCTTCGGCAAAGTTGATCCGGTGATCTTTCTGGCAGTGCTGCGCGGGCCTGTCACAGTGTGGCATGCGACAAGTGCCATCGCGGCCTTCAACGAAAGCGCCGATGGTGGAAGGTGTGGTGTAGCTAGGGCTCTCCGCGGTAGCGGCCTTGGTCATGTCACGTACGACCTTTGGCTCGAAGGAATCAGCGATCTCGGGGGAGACCCAGCCGGCACCCTGGATGAAAGCGGGTGCATTGGGAATATCCGAGGCGCGGTACATATTCAGGATGACGATGGTCTCGGAGTTAGCCTCTCCGCGGATGAGTTTTTCGAGCGCTTCTGCAGGAGTTATCTCCAGTTTCTCGGCGGTGTTCTTTATGCGTTGGTCGAGCTCATAGGCAGTTGCTGGTTCGTATTCGGCGCTAATGGCTTCTTTTCCACCGGGCACAGGGTAAGTGGAGTAAGAGTTGTTGGCTTCTTCCTCGCCCTTTTTAGGATCTATTTCTGGGGCGAGGAGTTTGATGAGGTCATGGATAAAGGTGCGGATGGCACGGCTAGAAGGCAAGACTTCTGCTGGGCTGGTGGGTGTGAAGAACTCACAAAGGGCTTCGTCGACGCGTTGGAGAATCTCGGGAGCGGGTGCGCCTAGCTTGTTAAGGGCGGAGTCGATAGTGCACAGGCGTGTCATATCGAGGAAGTAGGAATCGAGCTGCATCGTACGCAGGCGTGGAAGTTCGCGTAGGCGATAGAGCGCGAAGGCGATGTTTTTAGTTTTGGTTTTCCCAAGGCCGGTATGTGTGGCCAAACTATGGATAACTAGTTCGATGTCAGAATCGAGATCGGGGAGGTTATTTTCCCATTGTTCGAACTCGAGCTTACGGATGTTGCGGGCTGAGGTTGCTAATGTGCTGGAAGGGTCATTTACAAGGTAATATGCTTCCAATTTTCCATACCCCCGTTGGAATAAACTGCCTTGAAATCTTCATGCCCTCATTATATCCAGCCCACCGAACCCAATCAACAGAAAATCGAAAATATGTACGACTGATAAGGGACGGGAAAACTGGGCAAAAATAAAAGCAAAGATACGCGTGTTACTAAAGGGGATTGTGTTGTTTCGTCGGTACAGTAGCGCGCATGACTTCATCTAAGGGAATGCGCAAGGCTATCGTCGCCGTTGTTGGTTCTGTGGCGCTTGCTGTCGCAGGCACGATGACAGCCGGCGCCTGGACCTCCGGTGCGACCACGGGTATCGATATTGCAAACCATCAGCACCCGGGCGGGGCTCCGATCAACTGGGGCGAAGTAAAGTCCGACGGCCAGTCCTTTGCGTTCGTTAAGGCGACCGAGGGCTCCGACTGGACGAATCCCCACTTCATCACCGACTCGAACGCTGCCGCAGCGAGCGGTCTGAAGGTTGGTGCTTACCACTACGCGCGCCCGGCGTCGTCAGCCACGCGTCAGGCTGCACACTTCGCTGCACAGCTTGCGCTGGTTCCGAATCAAACGCTGCCGCCCGTGCTTGATATTGAGGTTGATGAAGGTCTTTCTTCGGCACAGCTCGAGCAGTGGATCCGTGATTTCACCACGGAGCTGCGCACGCTAACCGGCCGTACCCCGATGATCTATACCTATAAGTACTTCTGGATGGGGCAGATGGGGAACACCACGGAGTTCTCCGACATGCCGCTATGGCTCGCGGCCTACCAGGATGAGGCGCCGGATCCAGTCGGTGGCTGGAATAAGATTTCCTTCTGGCAGCGCTCCGGCTCTGGCCGCGTTAACGGCATCACTGGTCCGGTCGATATGAACGTCTTCAATGGTAGCGAGGGCCAGCTGGATTCCTTCAGCAACGGCAACTACCTGGACATCGGTGGCATCCTTGAGGGACTTGTGCTTGGCGACGACGCGCCAGACCTGAGCTCCAACAGCGCACCGCTGATCGGCGCGATCCTCGCATTGGCAGCAGGTATCATTGCGAGCCCGCAGCTTATCGATGCCGCGCAGCAGGCAGGTTTGGACGGAAACGCAGCACGTGTATTTACCGACTTTGTCAAGCAGCTAACCCAGAACGGTAACCTGCCGATTGAGGACCTGGTTGGCATGGCCTCCGGTGACTTCACCGTCGGTGACCTTGCAATCCTTCTAGACAACGCCGGCCACGTTGCCACCGCCAACGGTGCCAACCCGAACCAGGTCGAGCAAGCACAGGACGCTGTTAATCAGCTCGCGCAGTAGCGCCTTGCATGAAGTTAATGGTCCACGCCTCGTCCTTATAGTGGGCGGGGACAGCGCCAGATAGCAGTGATTTTGCCAGTTGTGCGGCTTCCACGGAGCCGGCAGCTGGCATTTCGCGATCTGAGGCGAGAAGAACGATGTTGCCGTAACGCCGTCCCTTGAGCATCGGGGGATCCGCGATTACGGCCACGTGCTCGAATACCTCCTTCATTCCGGCCAATTCCGACTTTGCGATTTTGAGATCTCGGTGATCTCCGCAATTGGCAACGTAGAGTCCTCCAGGCACCAAGGCGCGGTGGACCGATTGAAAGAACTCGCGGGTAGTAAGCGGATGTGGGGTCTTGTCGCCAGCGAAGACATCGCGAATAATGACGTCGCGGCTAGCGGGTGCGAAGCCATCGGTGACCGCGCGAGCTTCGCCGGCGCGGATTTTGACGGTGGGGGAACGAGGGACGTCGAAAAGCGTGCGCACTAATTCGCCGAGCTTGGCATCGAGTTCCACTACGGTATGGCGGGACTTGGGCCAAATGCTGGCGAAATAGCGAGGGAGCGAGCAGCCTGCACCACCCAGATGTGTCATGCGAAGGGCATCGGGTGCTACTGGCAGAAGCGTTTCGACTGCGGCGGCAATCCAGCGCATGTATTCAAACTCGAGGATTTCCGGTGCGCCCAACACGATGTGGCTTGAAGGTACTCCATTGACCATAAGTGTGTATCCGCTATCGTGGTACTCGTCCGCCACCACCTCCGCGGTGCCCGTAGAAATTTCGTAGGTGCCAACGAGATCGTCCTTTTTGCGCATGCATTTAAGCTTAATGGGTTGGAAGAGTAAGCTTGGCCGCCGAAGAAAAGGAGTTTAAGTGCGAGTTCTCGTAGCGATGTCAGGCGGAGTCGATTCCTCTGTGGCCGCGGCCCGCGCCGTGGAAGCAGGCCACGATGTGGTGGGAGTGCATTTGGCACTGCATAAAGACGCACAACAAACCCGCGAAAAGGCCAGGGGTTGCTGTTCCTTGGAGGACTCTGCAGACGCGCGTCGCATCTGTGACAAGCTGGGTATTCCTTTCTACGTTTGGGATTTTTCCGAGCAGTTTAAGGAAGAGGTCATCGGGGACTTCGTGGATTCTTATGCCCGCGGCGAGACTCCGAATCCGTGCCTGCGCTGCAACGAGAAGATCAAGTTTCGCGCGCTACTCCAAAAAGGTATGGCGTTGGGCTTCGATGCCGTAGCAACGGGCCATTACGCCACGCTTGACGACGCTGGCTATATGCGCCGTTCCAAGGATGAAAACAAGGATCAGTCCTATGTTTTGGGCGTTATTTCCGCGGAGGAACTAGAGCATTGTTATTTCCCGATCGGCGATACCCCAAAGCCGCAGATTCGCGAGGAAGCGGCGCGGCATGGCTTTTCCACGGCCAAAAAGCCTGACTCCTATGACATCTGCTTTATTCCGGATGGCAATACGCAGGCATTTTTGGGCTCGCGGATCGGGCTGCGTCCCGGCATGATCGTGGACCAGGAGGGCCAGGAGCTCAAGCAACATGATGGTGCGTGGAACTACACCATCGGTCAGCGCAAGGGCCTTGACATCAAGGAACCGACGGCGGATGGTCGCCCGCGCTATGTCACCGACATTGATGCAGCGAGTGGCACCGTGACCGTGGGTTCGCGCGAGGATTTGGCGGTGACGAGCATTCAGGCAGATCGCTTGAAGTATCTGCACCCGGCCATGGACGGCGCGCTGGAGTGCGAGGTTCAGGTTCGCGCGCACGGGTCGGTTGTGCCTTGCAAGGCGTTTGTGGACCGCGAGGGCGACAAGATGACGCTGGAGCTAAAAGAACCGCTCTCCGGTGTTGCACGCGGCCAGGCCGCAGTGCTGTACCTGCCAAGCCCCGATGAGCTGGGGGATATCGTCCTCGGTTCCGGCACCATCTGCGGGACGGCATAGTGACGGGATTTTCGCTGGGTCCGATGCATGGGGTTTCCATGACGGAGGCCGCCGACATCGTGATGGGCGAGTCTGGACATCTGCCGGCGATTCCGCAGCTTCCCGAGCGCGGGCTCGGTGCGGATGCCGTGGGTTCTACGGCCGCGCTTTTAGAAGCGATCAACGTTGACCGCGGCCCACGCGCGTGGCAGATGACCCAGCGCCCACAGCTGATGATGCGACGCACCTGGGATCTGTGGGAGCGTGATTTGGACGCCATCCAAGAGGCATGGGGCGAGTCTGTCCCCGTATTTAAGATGCAGGTTTTGGGGCCGTGGAGCTTAGCAGCGGCGGTAGAGCTTGCGAATGGACACCGCGTGCTTTCCGACGCCGGTGCTACCCGCGATCTGCATGAAGCCCTGCAGATGGGCATCGGGGAGCACGTGAAGAAGCTGGTGCGTCGCTTCCACGGTGAGGTGCGGGTGCAGGTGGACGAGCCTTTACTTGGCGACGTCCTCGCCGGCAAGGTTCCCGGCACCACCGACTTTGACGAGATTCGCGCGGTCCCAGCGGAAGTTGCTCGGGAGAAGCTAAAGGAGCTGGGCGCGGAGTACCTAGTCGCGGGGCCGCATTGGGAAGTAGCGGGCGCGGCGAAGACTTTTGTGACTGATTCTGCAGGACTGGGCACCGCGCAAAACATCGATGGACTTGGCGAGTTCTTAAGCGAAGGCAAGCGAATCGGTTTCGCAATTGCAGGCGTCGATGCGCGGGCAGAAGCCGTGGCTGTGGCCCGGCACTTTGACCGCATGGGAATGCCACGGCAGCTCCTGGTGGATGCGGTGGACGTGGTGCCAAGGGAGGCGTCGGCAAGCACGCTGCGCTCGGCTGTGGAGACGGCGGGCATGTTGGTGCGCGACGCCGGTGATCTCTAGCTAGTCGACCCTGCCGAGCTTGTCGGTGGAGTTGAAGAAGCACTCCATGTAGGGGATGACGAATTGCAGCTCGCCGTGGGCGGCGGGCTCGATGAGGTCGGCGTCGATAAGCCTTTGGCGCGTTGCCGAAAGCGAGCGGACCGTGCGGCCTTGGCTTTCTGCAATCTCCGTAATCGTGGCGATGCCATCAACGGAAGCGCTAGACATCGAGTCAAGGAACTGGCGCTGAGCAGGAGGCAGCGAGGACGCGGCGGGCAAATGCACTTGGGTGCACAGGATGGAAATGGCTTCGTCGGCAATGCTGTCTACGTCGGAACCTTCAATCTGGGTCTCATTGCGGACGTTTGCGCGCTCCCAAGCCAAGGAACCCACCAGCTGCACGAGGTATGGGTAGCCCTTCGACAGCTCGACGGCCTTGCTGATGGCCTCCGATGAGAAATTAAGGCCCGAGTCAGCTGCGGTGGCAGTAAAGGCTTCGGTGGCGTTGCCTGCAGAAAGCGGACCCAGAACGAATCTTTGGGCACGGCGCAAGAAAGTAACGCCGGGGAGATCGAGTAGGCGGTTGACGCCTTGCGGCAATCCAGCGGCGACAAAGGAAATGTCGAGCTCATCGCGCAGGAGATCCTGGTAGGCCACTGCGATAGAAGTGAGGTCTTCTACTGAGGCGTCTTGCACTTCGTCGATGCTGAGCAGAATTCCGACTCCTGAGAGTTCGGCGAGGAGATCGCGGAGGCGGGTATTTAGCGTGGGCTTATAAGGCTCATCCGTGTTGTGCTCCAGGCCGATTGAGCCGACCCCGCCGATGCCGATGCGGTTGATTTTCCGCTTATCTCGGGGCGCGAGTTGCTCGATCAACCGCGGAATGGTGGTCTCGACGAGTTCCTCGACCATGTTGGTGCGCCCAGAAGCTCGAATGCATATCCAGCCTTGTGCTTTCGCAGAATCCTCCAGTTCATTGAGCAGAACTGTCTTTCCGATACCGCGTGCACCGCTGACGATCATCGTGCGAGCGGAGGCGCCGGCTGGGGACTGCAGGGCATTGCGGAATGCATCGAGCACAGCAGTACGGCCCACCCAATAAAGAGGCGGGACTCCGAAGGTGGGGCGGGAAGGATTACTGCGGGTGCTCATAGACGGCAAGGCTACCTCAAACAAGGAGATTTGGGAGATTTGGGAGACTTTTTGGCGGCCGGAGATTTGGGAGACTTTCCGTGAAAGGCCACCTTTCCAGCATAAAGTGCCGTCATGGCTACCAAAGCGTACCACCAGAACACGCTGAGATCGGAGTTCCAAGGCAGGGTTCGCCCGAGGAAAGCAACGACAATGCAGGTTATGCAAACGTCGACTATGCGATTTGTGGATACTGTTTTAGTTCTCACGAGGTGCCACGCAATGTTCAGCAGAAGACCGATAATTACTACAAGTGAAAACATCAATCTAGCTCCCCAAAAATAGTGCGTGCGAGTTCTTCAGTGCCCTTCTCAGTGTCGTTTGAGACGAAGGCTACTTTTGAACTCTGCGGATCGATGATGAGCATTGTCGAATATCCGTAAGTGCCTCCGTTGTGCCAGTAACCAGCGGGAACTGGGGCCTCGTTTTCTTGCCAGCCATGCTGGAAGTCGCCTTGTACGATGAGCCAATTGGCGAACAAGCTCATGTCTTTGGGTGTTGACCGAATACCGCCGGCGGCGCCACTTGCTGGAAATTCCCAGGGTTGAGCCTTTTCTCCGCGACTGGTGTAGCCATGCGGGGCATCGGAAGGAACGCTGCCTGGGGTCATGAGGTAAGTCTCGTGCATTCCAATCGGTGCAAAGATTTTCTCTTGCAGCAGTTGTTCGAAAGGCTTACCGGAAGCCTCTTCCAAGATGAGCCCGAGAAGTCCGTAGCCGAGGTTGGAATAATTCTCTTCGCCGCGACCTGCGAGGTCGGAGGAAGTGGCGGCATCGATGAGTTGCTCTTTAGTTTCTTTCGCGTAGGGGTTGCCTCCTGTGAGCATGGTGGAGATTCCGGTAAAGGGATTAGTTGCAGCGAGTCTTGGTAGCCCTGATGTGTGCTCCATTAGCTCTTCGATGCGCACATCGCTGATAGGGGAATCGCCGGTATCAAGAAACTGACCAACCCTAGCGTCGTATTTGAGGTTGCCTTCAGAGACCTCTTGGCGGATGAGTTCCGCGGTGAACATCTTGGTTACCGAACCGATTTCGACTTCGGTGTGCTCATCGGCGCCAAGGCCTGCGAAGGAGACCTTGCCGTTCGACAGCGTAAAGGCCGTCAGATTGTGGTGTCCGCGCTGCGCATTGTCACGCAGCTTCTGGGCTAGGTCGGTCGAGCCAGTGGCCTCGGTTGCCAGGGCAATGCGGTGAGGGCCTACCAGGACAAGGCCGGATGCCACGAGAACAGTGACCAGGAATCCGATTGCGAGTTTGCCAATGGAAAAGTTCATTAGTGCGCCTCCGCCGCCGTGATGATTGTCATGAGGGGGATGACGCGGGTCGGCCGGATTTCGAAGGTGCCGGACTTGGATTTGGCGATCCACCCGGCGCTGCTGAGTTCGTTGAGGTGGTGATAGGTGGTTCCTGTGGAGCTAACCAGGCCCTCCTGTACAAGGTCGTTGGCGCTGGCGGGCGCACACAGGAGGCGACGCAGGATCTCCGCGCGGGTGGGATGTGCGATGGCGGTAAGACGTTTGATGTTTTCTTCCCAAGACTCGTCGGTGACGAATTGGGTGGGGCGCTGCCATTGGTATTTGTACTCGCGATTGCCGATGGTGACGTCGCCGCCAAAGATGACGGAGCCGTCGGGAATGCCGGGCCCTTCTTCGAGGGCCTCGACGAGCCAGTAGCGGGAATCGGATTGTGCTTCTACATGAGTATTGCCTTCAAGAGTGGCGACTCGCTGTTCAAGAGATGCGAGTCGCTGCTCAAGAAGGTTCGAAGAGGTACTGGAATTCACATTTCTAGAATTCCAGAATTTTAAAAAATCTGCAATGTTTAGCTAATCATCGGCCACGCAGTGGAGACGTCGCTTGCGTCCTTACCTTGACCTTCCAAGTACTTCTTGAAGGATTCACGGTCCTTGTACCACTCGACGGCCTGGTACTCCATGAGCTCGTCGGTGTTCATTTGTGAAAGCTCGGGGTAACGCTGGCGGACCTGCATCCACGCGATGCGGGCTGCGGCGAGTGCGTCCGAGGTCGCCTCGTGAGCGTTTTCGAGGGTGACGCCGTAGTGTGCGGAAACGTCGCCAAGCGTGCGCTTGCCCTTGCGCCACTTGTCCTTGACGCGATCAACCACGAAAGGATCGAAAACAGGGCCGGTGACGGTGAAATCACCGGTGAGCGCGCGCAGGACGGAGAGATCGTATGCGGCGTTGTAGACGATGAGGGTGAGGCCATCTTCCCACGCCTGCTTGATGGAGCGGACGGTCTCTTCGAGGACTTCGTCATGCGGTTGGCCCTCGGCGCGGGCCTTCTCAGTGGTGATGCCGTGGACCTTTGCAGCGGCCTCAGGGATTTCTACGCCTGGGTCGGCGAGCATTTCGCGTTTGTCCACTTCACGGCCATCAATACGGACCAATGCGGAGGTGACGATTCGTGCTTCTTTTGGGTTTACGGAGGTGGTCTCGAGGTCGAAGGAGAGCATGCGGCTGGCGTCGAAGTTCATGTGGAACACTCTAGCGCTTCGGCCAGACATGGAGTCTGGCTAGACTGTTTCACTGTGACTAATCCAGTAGATATCCAACGCGAATGGTCCGAACTAGCGCAGGAAGTGCGCAAGCACCGAGAGCTTTATTACAACGGTGAACCCGCGATTCCAGATGCAGATTTCGACAAGCTTTTCCAAAAGCTTCTGCAGCTAGAGGCAGAGCATCCGGAGTTGGCGGTTCCGGATTCTCCGACCCAGCAGGTCGGCGCGACCCCAGCCGAGGGCGCGGATATTGAGCACTTGGAGCGCCTCTACAGCTTGGACAATGTCTTCGATGAGACAGAGATGCAGGATTGGCTCAATAGGACTCCGGCGAAGTCCTATCTGACTGAGCTGAAGATTGACGGACTTTCCATCGATTTGGTTTACCGCGGCGGCAAGCTTGTTACGGCTGCAACGCGTGGCGACGGCCGCATCGGCGAGGATATCACTGCGAATGCGCGGGTTATTCCGGATATCCCGCATGAACTCAGCGGCAGCGATGAATATCCCGTTCCGGAGCTGGTGGAAATCCGCGGTGAGGTCTACATGCGCCCGGACGAGTTTGAGGAGATTAACGCGGCACGCCGCGAAGACGGCAAGCCGACGTTTGCCAATCCGCGCAATGCAGCGGCAGGTGGCTTGCGCATGAAGGATCCGAATGAGGTGAAGAAGCGTCGCCTGCACATGGTCTGCCATGGCATCGGTGCCCGTGAGGGCTTTGAGCCGACCTCCCAGCATGATGCGTACAAGGCGCTGGAGGCTTGGGGGCTGCCGGTTTCGCCATATACAAAGAAGGTTAGCTCGGCTGCAGCCGTGCAAAAGGAAGTGAAGTATTGGGCGGAGCATCGCCATGATGCTTACTTCGAGATGGATGGTCTCGTGGTCAAGGTTGATGACTTGGCTTCACAAAGGGCGCTGGGCGCGACGTCGCGTGCGCCGCGCTGGGCCATCGCGTACAAGTACCCGCCGGAGGAAGTGACCACGAAGCTGCTGGACATCGAGGTCGGCGTGGGACGTACCGGCAGGATTACGCCGTTTGCAGTGATGGAACCGGTATTCGTGTCTGGTTCGACGGTGTCGAAGGCAACCTTGCACAACCAGTTCGAGGTCAAGAACAAGGGTGTGATGATTGGCGATACCATCGTCATCCGCAAGGCCGGCGAGATCATCCCTGAGGTGCTGGGGCCCGTTCTTGAACTGCGCGACGATAGCGTGCATGAGTGGGTCTTCCCAGAGAATTGTCCTTCTTGCGGCACCAAGCTGGCACCGCAAAAAGACGGCGATCAAGACTGGCGTTGCCCGAATACGCGCAGCTGCCCGGCGCAGCTTTCCGCCCGCCTGGAGTATTTGGCTTCCCGCAAAGGCATGGACATTGAGGCCTTGGGCGAAAAGGCCGCGGTGGATCTCATCGAGTCGGGCGTGCTTGTCGACGAAGCGGAACTCTTCGATTTGGATGAGGAAAAGCTGCTGCAGTCTTCTGCCTATACGACTAAGGCTGGAAAGCTCAATGCGCAAGGCAAAAAGCTGTTGAAGAACTTGGAAAGCGCGCGGCAGGCTGACTTTTGGCGCGTGCTGGTGAGCCTTTCGATCCGCCACGTTGGGCCGATTGCTGCGCGTGCATTGGCGACGCGTTTCGGTTCGATGGAGGCGCTGCGCGCGGCGTCGGAAAGCGAATTGGCGGACACCGATGGTGTGGGCGGGATTATCGCGGCGTCGTTTAAGGCGTGGTTCGAAATCGACTGGCACCGCAACATCGTGGAAAAGTGGGCGAATGCTGGCGTGACCATGGAAGATACGGTCACCGAAAAACTAGAGCAGACGCTCGAGGGGCTTACCATCGTCGTGACCGGCACCCTGGAGGACTTCTCCCGCGACTCGGCGAAGGAGGCCATCATCGCAAGGGGAGGAAAGGCTTCTGGCTCGGTGTCTAAGAAAACGGATTACGTCGTGGTTGGTGAGAACGCCGGCTCGAAGGAAACGAAGGCGAGGGATTTGGGCCTGACCATCTTGGATGAGGAGGGCTTTAAGGAGCTGCTGGAAGCTGGGGCGTAAACCACTTTACGTTTTGTAAGGTGGTTGTTACTCTGATGAATGTCAGGTCAGAAGTAGTGAAGGGGTACGTCATGACACAGCGTTTTAGTGGTAGGAAATTGGGTCTTCCAAGTGGCCTGAGCGAAGCTGAGGGGTGGGGCTTCGTGAAGATTGGGTTAGCAACCGCAATTTTCCTAGTGGTGAATTTTCTTATAGACACGCAGGGGTGGGGAGCCTTAGTGCGTGTGATTTTGCTGTTTATATGGCTTGCTTGGGTGTGGCGCTTTCGCGATGAGCAAACCAAGAACCGTCGTGTTCACCCTCGGGGATTTGGGCGCATCTACGCATTGAGCGCAATCCCTCCGCTAGCGTTAGCCATTTTCGGGGGTTGGCTGTGGAATGGAGAGACAAACGATCTGGCTGATGTGGTTGTAGTCGTGATTGCCAGTGCTTTGTCCGTAGCTCCAATCACGCTTTTGGGTCTATGGTTTGTAAACCAGGCTCGTAAAAACGCATAGGGGGATAAAGCGATGGACTTATCGCAAGCGCGAAATGGCCTTGATGGAACGCTGCATTCTCCAGTGCGGTTAAGCATCCTTGGGGCGCTGAATTCAGTTGACTCGGTTGACTATCAGACGCTGAAGGATGCCCTTTGCGTCAGCTATTCGCTTTTGACAAAGCACGTTGGAGTCTTGGAACAGGCCGGCTTGGTAAAAGTGGATAAGCAATTTGTTTCCCGCACGCCGGTAACCAATCTAAAACTTACGAAACAGGGCAGGCAGCAATTTGAGGACTACCTGCTCTGTTTGGATAGGATTGTTCAGGGCTTGACGGCTGAGCCGATAGATTAGCGGAGGAAAGCACCCAAAATCGTGCCGAGATTGCCCAAGTGGTCTACCTCGGAAGCGAGGTAGTCCGGCCCGCCGACGCGGCCCATGACGATGACGTAGTTGGTGCCAACCAGTGGGGCTGCGGCCAGCGCGGAATCGAGAAGTGACCAGGACTCGGGGATCCAATCCTCGCGGTCTGGGTTCAAGATTCGGGCAGTGTCGACGTCAATGCTTTCGGGGATGGTGCCGTCGTCGGCGGGAGCGGCATCGGAGCCAACCACGCGGCTGATGGGGGCATTGTTGTTGATTACGATGGCCCAGTTAGAGGTAAGTGCCTTCGGGATTGCGGCGCATACTTCCTGCATAGCGGCGGTGACGTTCTTCTTGGAAGCGACGTCGGCAAGCAAGCTAATCTGGCCGCGGCGATCGACGCGGCCGCTGAAGGGGCGGATCGAATCGATATCGACGCCGTCGACGCCTTGGGCGGCGGTGATGATTTCATCGGCCATTGCGCCCTTGGGTAGCTCAATCACGATGTCATCCATGACTGAACCATCAGGGAAGTTTTCCACGATGTCGACGGATTCGATATTGGCGTCGACGTTGCCTAAAGCGTCCGCTAACTTGCCTAAGCTACCGGGGGTATCGGGAAGGAGGACACGGACGAGGAAGGACATTTTTAACTTTCGGTCGTAAGAATAGTTTTCACTATCGTACAAGCCCAATTCCACAGTGTTCAATAGAAATTTTCTGGAAAACCGGAATTAAATTCGCGTGTAGGTGATCGGGGACCGGTGCTGTGTCGGAACCTGTTCGTGCAGTACCATGGTGCGATAGCTACAAGCATGTAACCAATCACGTCTGTGTATTAAAGGATGGAGAACGCGTGTCTGAGATTTCGCGTGAAGAGGTCGCGCACCTGGCTAAGCTGTCGCGCCTTGCGCTAAGCGACGAAGAGCTGGAGCAGTTTGCGACGCAGATCGACAAGATTGTCGATTCCGTGTCTGCCGTGGGCAAGGTCGACGCCGAGGGCGTCGAGCCGATGTCCCACCCGCACTCCGTGGTCGCTCCGATGCGTGAGGACGTCATCGTGCGCACCCTGACCGCCGAGCAGGCCTTGGATCAGGCTCCGGCTGCCGAGGATGATCGTTTCGTAGTACCGCAGATTTTGGGTGGAGGAGAAGAATAATGTCGACTTTCATTGCACCTGAAGAAGGAATTTTAAGCCTTTCCGCTGCGGAGCTGGCGGATAAGATCCATTCCCGTGAGCTGACCTCCCGCGAGGTGACGCAGGCATTCTTGGATCGCATCGCGGAGACCAACGACGAGCTCAACGCATTCCTCTACGTCGGTGCGGAGCAGGCGCTGGCTACTGCCGACGCCGTCGATAAGGCGCTCGATGCGGGCGAAAAGCCGGCCTCCGCACTGGCTGGCGTTCCTCTGGCTCTGAAGGACCTGCTGGTTACTACCGACGCCCCGACTACCGCAGCTTCCAAGATGCTGGAGGGCTGGATGTCTCCTTATGACGCAACCTTGGTCACCAAGCTGCGTGAGGCGGGCATCCCGATTCTGGGCAAGACCAACTTGGACGAGTTTGCAATGGGTTCCTCCAATGAGAACTCCGCGTATGGCCCGGCACATAACCCGTACGACACCGAGCGCACCCCGGGTGGCTCCGGTGGCGGTACTGCTGCGGCTCTTGCGGCAGGCCAGGCGCCGTTGGGCATCGGTACCGATACTGGCGGATCGATCCGTCAGCCGGCAGCTCTGACCAATACCGTCGGCGTGAAGCCGACCTACGGCACGGTTTCTCGTTATGGCCTCATCGCTGCTGCTTCTTCTCTGGATCAGGCTGGCCCCACCGCCCGCACGGTTCTGGATACCGCGCTGCTGCATGAGGTTATCGCTGGCCACGACGCATTCGACGCAACCTCCGTGGATAAGCCGGTCGCGCCGGTCGTGGAGGCTGCGCGCGAAGGAGCAAAGGGCGATCTTACTGGCGTCAAGGTCGGCCTCATTAAGCAATTTGAGCGCGACGGCTGGCAGCCGGGCGTCATGGAGGCTTACCACGCAGCGGTAGAGCAGCTTAAAGAACAGGGCGCGGAGATTGTCGAGGTGGACTGCCCGCACTTTGATGATGCGCTGGCCGCCTACTACCTGATTATGCCGTGTGAGGTTTCTTCTAACCTAGCGCGCTTCGACGGCATGCGCTATGGCCTGCGCGAGGGCGACGATGGATCGCACTCCGCAGAAGAGGTTATGTCTTTGTCCCGTGCGGCGGGATTTGGTCCTGAGGTCAAGCGCCGCATCATGCTGGGCACTTATGCGTTGTCCGTGGGTTACTACGATGCGTACTACCTGCAGGCACAGCGCGTGCGAACGCTGATTGCGCAGGACTTTAAGAAGGCCTTCGAGAAGGTCGATGTCTTGGTTTCCCCGACCACCCCAACCACCGCATTCAAGCTGGGCGAGAAGGTTGAGGATCCGATGGCGATGTACAACTTCGACCTGTGCACGCTGCCATTGAACCTCGCGGGTGTGTGCGGCATGTCCGTGCCCGCCGGCATGGCATCTGATACCAACCTGCCGACGGGCCTGCAGATCATGGCCCCGGCCTTCGCAGATGACCGCCTGTACAAGGTCGGCGCTGCCTACGAAGCTGGCCGTAAGTAGCTAGCTTTTACTTCGCGTCTGAGAGGACGTAGGAAGCACCCGCGGAGGCCGCCGTTACGCTCAGCACGGCGGGCCACGCGCCAATCTTCTTGGCCAGCGGGTGCGAGGCGCCGAATGCGCCTACATAGAGCGCGGACAGGGCAGCGGTGGTAGCTGGGTTGGTCTTTTCCAACCAGCTGCGGCCGGCCCAGATTCCGGCTGCACCGAGGATGACGCCGCCCAACGGGCGAATGCCGGTCTCCTTGGCGCTGAGCCAGCCACCGATGAGGCCAAAGGCCACGGTGGTAGCAGTGGATACTTGCTGTGGTTTCTTGATATCGATCATTGCCATGTCGGCCAGTTTAGGCCCGTGTCCGTGGCTGTCGCTAGACTTCGCAGTCATGAATGTGCCCACTTTTGAAGCTGAAGGATTACCACCAGAGCGGCAGGCGTGGCGGGCGATGTTCGCCTTGTCGCTGGGCTTTTTCGTGTCATTGCTCGATCAGTCAATGATCGCAGTTGCTTTGCCCAGCATCCAGAAAGGGCTAGGCGCCTCTATCAACGAGGTGCTGTGGGTCTCGGCTATTTATTTGTTGGGCGTGGTCGTTCCATTGCTGTGCACGGGCCGCCTAGGAGACATCTTTGGGCAGAAGCGAATGTTCCAACTGGGCGTGAGTGTATTCGGTTTGGGTGCGCTGGCCTGTGCTTTAGCGCCCAATATTTCGGTTCTGATCGCCGCCCGTGCGGTGCAGGGTGTGGGCGCCTCGTTGCAGATGCCGCAGTCGATGGCTGTCATCAATCGCGTCTTTGCCCGCGAGCGGCGGGGACGTGCGCTTGGCGTGTGGGGAGTTATTGGTTCGGTCGCTTCACTTTTGGGACCTTTGCTGGGCGGATTCCTTGTTGGTGGCTTTGGCTGGCCGGCAGTGTTTTGGGCGCACGTTCCTTTCGTGGTTGCGGCAGTGGTGCTTTCGGCCATGTGGGTTCCGGCGCTTAAGACCACAGCGCGCAAGGTCGACGGCGTTTCTGTGGCGGTGTCCTTTATTGCTTTGAGCGCCCTCGTGTTCGGCATTCAGCAAGGCCCTGAGACTGGCTGGGATGGCTGGATTTGGGCACTGTTGGCCGTAGGACTCGCAGGTCTGGGAGCTTTTGTGTGGTTGCAATCTCGAGCTGGCAGCGAGGCTTTGGTGCCGCTGCGGCTTTTCGACGACCGCAATTACTCCGCGGGCAGCTTCGCAATCGTTGCTATGGGCTTTATGGCCGCGTCGATGATGCTGCCCATCATGTTGTGGCTGCAGCAAGACAAGGGGGTTGGGGCGGCAACTGCGGGAGTCATCGTGGCGCCGATGGCAGTGGTGTCTTTACTGATTTCACCGGTGGCTGGGATCTTGGCGGATCGCCTGGACCCGCGGCGGTTGGCGATTACCGGTTTCGTGATTATGACGGCGTCGTTTAGCGCGGCGCTCGTGGTGATTAACCTAGATTTCGGCGCGTGGTGGATGTGTGCGCCGATTGCTGTGCTGGGCTGCGGGCAATCCTTCATCTGGGGCTCGAATGCAGCGACCACTATGCGCGACGTACCGCCGGATCTAATGGGGGCTGCTTCGGGCGTGTACAACACCTCGCGCCAGGTGGGCTCGGTCCTCGGCGTCGCGGCAGTCTCGGCCGCACTTCAGGTGGCGGGTATTTCTGCTGCACTTTTCGTCATCATAGCGGTGCTTGTAGTCGGTGGGCTGGCTTCCTTAAGCTTTCGGGACACCCTGCACGGTGCGAGCGAAATTATGAGCGGGTAAGTTGGAACTCATGCGCCTTGCTGTACTTACCTCCGGCGGCGATTGCCCCGGCCTGAATGCTGTTATCCGCGCGGTTGTTCGCACCGCTTCCAACGAATTCGGTTCCACAGTCGTGGGCTACGAAGACGGTTGGGTAGGCCTGATGGAAGATCGCCGGCGAGATCTTTATGACGACGCCGAAATCGATCGCATCCTGTTGCGTGGCGGAACCATTCTGGGTACTGGCCGTCTGCACCCCGATAAGTTCAAGGCTGGTCTGGATACCATCAAGGCAAATATGGAAGACGCTGGCGTTGACGCGCTCATTGCCATCGGTGGCGAGGGCACGCTAAAGGGCGCGAAGTGGCTGTCCGACAATGGAATTCCGGTCATTGGTGTACCAAAAACTATTGACAACGACGTTAACGCCACCGACTACACCTTCGGTTTCGATACGGCAGTTTCCGTCGCGACCGATGCAATTGACCGTCTGCACACCACCGCAGAGTCGCATGACCGCATCCTCATCGTGGAGGTCATGGGCCGTCACGTGGGCTGGATTGCACTGCACGCGGGCATGGCTGGTGGCGCGCACTATACGGTCATTCCCGAGGTGCCTTTCGATATCGCCGACATCACCAAGGCGATGGAACGCCGTTTCCAGATGGGCGAGAAGTACGGAATCATCTGTGTGGCTGAGGGGGCGTTGCCGAAGGAAGGCACCATGGACTTTGAAGAGGGCGGAGTTGATCAGTTCGGTCACCAGACCTTCAACGGTATTGGCCAGGTTATCGGTGACGAGATTAAGAAGCGCACCGGCTACGACGTGCGTACCACGGTGCTAGGGCACATCCAGCGTGGCGGTACGCCGACTGCTTATGACCGTGTGCTTGCAACGCGCTACGGAGTCCATGCCGCTCGCGCCGCTCACGATGGCAAGTCGGGCATGTGCGTGGCGCTGCATGGCGAGAGCATCGACCTGGTTCCGCTGGAAGAAGCCGTGGGCAAGCTGAAGGTTGTTCCGCCGAAGCGTTATGCCAACGCCCAAGCGTTGTTTGGCTAGATAGGACGCATATAAAAAATGTCACCTCGCCTGTGAGGTGACATTTTTCGTTTTGCCTAGAAATGGATGCGAAGGGCGGGCACGTCGGCGTCGACAATCCACGGCTCCGCAGTGATGCGAATCGGGGGTTCGCCCTCCGCGAAGGCCATGGTGTCGCCATCCTTTAAGGTCGCGCCTTGTTGGGCGTAGTCAGCAATGTTGGCAAGCATGGAGTACAGTTCGTCGGGGCTGCCCTGGAAGTCGCGGATCTGGAGTTCTGGGTGGCCGAGCATGGGCATGCCCAAAGTATAGGCCTGAAGGCCGTTGTCGTCCTGTGCCACCCAAGTGGACGCGAGGTAGTGCGCGGGCAGCTTATCGGCCACAGCTTCAACGTAGTTTTCCGTGCTCTCGGCCACGCGGCCCACGGAGTTAAGGACCGCAATTGCGCCGGGAGTCTGGGCAATTGCCGACGTCGCAAGGCCTAACGTGACCAGCTGGTGCAGACGGGCCTCGCGGGGGTTCTTGATGAGTTCGAGGCGCTCGTTAGAGGGGAAGACGTTGATAAGGACCATGCACGCGATGTCCTCCCAGCCTGCAGGATCGCCGGACAGAATTGGGTGCTGATGGAAGGATGGATCACCTTCAAGGTCTGCTCGAGTTGCTGCGGCCGGAGTAAACGCGAGGGCATACTCGTCGTTGATTTTTACGACCATGGACTTCTCCGATTTCTCCAGCGGTCCGAGGTTCTTGCCGAAGGCTTGTGTAATCATGGACTTCATCGCTTCGGTATCGGGCGCGCTGTCGAAGAACACGAGGGAGGTGGCCAGAGACGTGACGAGGCCATAGTCAACAGCGTGTGGGGTTCCTTGCGGGGAAGCGGTGGTCATTGAGGGCTCCTTAGCTGTTTGTGGCTTGCTTTCGCTGTAGTTTCGCTTTAGTTATGCGGTGGTTTCGGGCGCACGCCGCGTAACCGTATCGGCCATCATAGGGGAATGCATGCGCGTTCGTGGCTTCATACTAAGATGGCACCCATGACTGCTGCGATTTATGACCTGATGGACTACGACGAGGTCCTAGAGAAGTTCGAACCAGTAATGGGTATGGAAGTTCACGTCGAGCTCAATACCCAAACCAAGATGTTTTCCACATCGCCGACGAACTTCAACGCAGCGCCGAACTCGAACGTCGACCCAGTGTCCTTGGGCCTGCCAGGCGCACTGCCGGTAGTCAACTCTGCCGGCGTCGAGGGCGCAATCAAGATTGGTCTTGCGCTCAACTGCAAGATCGCTGAGTCTTCTCGGTTCGCGCGCAAAAACTACTTCTACCCAGACCAGCCGAAGAACTACCAGATCTCTCAGTACGACGAGCCGATCGCGTACGACGGTTACCTGGATGTCGTTCTGGAGGATGGCACCGAGTGGCGCGTTGAGATCGAGCGAGCACACATGGAGGAAGACACCGGCAAGCTGACTCACATCGGTGGCGCTACCGGCCGTATCCATGGTGCGACGAGCTCCCTGGTGGACTGTAACCGCGCCGGCATCCCGCTCATCGAGATCGTTACCAAGCCGATCATCGGCGCTGGCGAGCGCGCTCCTGAGGTTGCCAAGGCTTATGTTTCCGCTTTGCGCGAGCTGGTTGCAGCCCTCGGTGTTTCTGATGCTCGCATGGACCAGGGCTCTATGCGCGTTGACTCCAACCTCTCCCTGCGCCCGGTGGGCCAGGAGGAGTTTGGTACCCGTACCGAGACCAAGAATATTAACTCCCTGAAGTCCGTGGAGCAGGCAGTGCGCTTCGAAATGCAGCGCCAGGCCCAGGTCATCACCGATGGCGGCGAGATCGTCCAGGAGACCCGCCACTACCAGGAGGCGGATGGTTCTACCTCCAAGGGACGTCCAAAGGAGACCGCTGAGGATTACCGCTACTTCAACGACCCGGATCTGCCGCCGGTTATCGTTTCCCGCGAGTGGGTGGAAGAGATCCGCAAGACCTTGCCGGAGATGCCATGGATCCGCCGCGCTCGCATCCAGGAAGAGTGGGGCTTGAAGGATGAAGAAATGCGTGACCTCGTCAATGCTGGCGCGCTTGATCTCATCGTCGCTACCGCTGAAGCTGGCGCGAAGCCGGATGAGGCACGTTCCTGGTGGGTTTCTTACCTGGCGGGTAAGGCGAACGAGGCCGGCGTGGAGCTTAGCGCTCTCGATATCAGCCCGGAGCAGGTCGCGCGCGTTATCGCATTGATTAACGAGGGCAAGCTGACCAACAAGTTGGCGCGCCAGGCTGTCGACGGCGTCTTGGCGGGCGAGGGTGACGTTGACGAGGTCGTCGCTAAGCGCGGGCTCGAGGTTGTGCGTGACGACGGCGCGATTGAAGCTGCTGTTGACGAGGCTCTTGCCGCTAACCCGGACATCGTGGAGAAGTACAAGGCTGGCAACACGAAGGTCACCGGCGCCATCGTGGGTGCCGTCATGAAGGCCACCCGCGGCAAGGCAGACCCAGCGCAGGTTAACAAGCTGATTGCGGAGAAACTGCAGGGTTAATTGAGTTTTGGGAGCCATTTTCATTAGGCGCCGGTAATGAAAACAGGCGTAGGGTGGTTCTCATGCCAATTAAGACTAAAGCACTTCAGAAGACCTCTCCCGATGCACCATTCAAGGTCGTGGAAATCGAGCGCCGCGACCCGCGCGAGGATGATGTAGTTATCGACATCAAGGCCGCGGGTATCTGCCACTCTGATATCCACACCATTCGTAATGAGTGGGGAGAGGCTCATTTCCCGCTGACCGTCGGTCACGAGATCGCCGGAGTTGTCTCCGCGGTGGGCGAGAACGTCACCCAGTTCAAGGTTGGTGACCGCGTCGGCGTCGGCTGCCTCGTCAACTCCTGCGGAGAGTGCGAGCAGTGCCAGGCCGCTATGGAGCAGAACTGCTTGAACGGCAACGTTGGCACCTATAACTCTAAAGACGTCGACGGGACCATCACGCAGGGTGGCTACGCGCAAAAGGTCGTTGTTAACGAGAATTTTGTTCTGCGCATTCCAGACGGACTCGACTTCGACGTTGCCGCACCGCTGCTGTGTGCAGGCATCACCACCTACTCACCCCTAGCGCGTTGGAACGTCCAGGAGGGGGATAAAGTAGCCATCGTCGGTCTCGGCGGCCTGGGCCACATGGGCGTCCAGATTGCTGCGGCAAAGGGCGCAGACGTCACCGTGCTCTCCCGTACCTCACGCAAGGCGGAGGAAGCGAAGAAGCTTGGCGCACACCGCACGCTCGCAACCTCTGAGGAAGAGGACTTCTTCAAGAACCACCGTGGTGAGTTCGATTTCATCCTCTCCACGATTTCGGCGCAGTACGATCTTGAGGGCTACCTTGGGCTGCTGAAGCCACGCGGCATTATGTCCGTGGTTGGCCTGCCTCCGGAGGCAATGTCGCTGAAGCTCAGCCGAATTGTTGGCGGCGGTAAGGTCCTCACGGGCAACAATATCGGCGGCATCGCCGAGACTCAGGAGATGCTCGACTTCTGTGCGGAGCATGGTTTGGGTGCAGTCATCGAGAAGGTGGACGTAGACGAGGTTGACGCAGCTTACGATCGCGTGGTCGAAGGTGACGTCAAGTTCCGATTCGTAATTGATACCGAATCGTTTAATAACTAAATACTTCTCGGGTTTCCACAGGTCCGGGCGCTTTTCTATCGAGCCTAGTTTTCAGGTTTTAAAGGATTGGCGCTCGGGCGTTTGTGATTTGCGGGCTAGGCTTGCGTACTCTTGATCGAGGCTATCGTTTATTAAATCGTCTAATAAGTAAGGCAATCAGACACACGTGTCTACCAAAAATATTCTGTCCATTTCTTTGTCCTTCGTGGGACTGCTCGTCGGTGCCGGCTTTGCAACCGGCCAGGAAGTCGTGCAGTACTTCACGTCCTTTGGCCTATCTGGCGTGTGGGGAATCATCGTTGCTGGCATCGTAATGACGCTGGCCGGCACAGTCTTCCTGCAGTTGGGTAGCTACTTCCATGCCTCAGAGCACAACCAGGTATTCCGTGAGGTCACCCACCCAATCGTTTCCAAGTGCCTCGATGTGGCCGTTATCTTGACCTTGTTTGCGGTCGGCTTCGTGATGTTGGCAGGCGCAGGTTCCAACCTAGAGCAGCAGTTCGGCTGGTCGGCTTGGGTGGGCTCACTGCTCATGCTCGTCATGGTCATGGGTGTGGGCATGCTCGACGTCAACAAGGTCTCGCAGGTCATCGGTATGCTCACGCCAACCATCATCATCGCGGTTTTGGGCGTTGGCATCTACACGTTGATGAACATGCCCGCTGATCCGGGTGCCGCTATCGCAGCTTCTGCTGAGATCGAGTCTCCGATCTCCAACTGGTTGGTTTCAGCGCTCAACTACAACGGCCTAGCTCTGATTCTTGCGGTGTCCATGTCCCTGGTTATCGGTGGCGATAACATCAGCCCGCGCGAAGCAGGCTGGGGCGGCGTTGTCGGCGGCTCTCTCTATGCGGTCCTGATGGGAATCGCAGGCTTTACGCTGCTGATGAACACCGATATGCTCGGTGACTCTGACATTCCGATGCTGACCTTGGTTGACTCCATCCACCCAACTCTGGGCGTCATCATGGCAATTATCATCTACCTGATGATCTTTAATACCGCTATCGGCATGTTCTACGCGCTGGGCAAGCGTCTGTCCGCTGGCCATGAAGACCGTTACCGTCCGATCTTCCTGGCGGGCTGCCTGGCAGGCTTTGCGGTTTCTTTCGCCGGCTTCAAGACTCTGATGCAGTACGTTTACCCGGTTCTGGGTTACATTGGCTTCATTCTGGTGGTCATCTTGGCCGTTGCGTGGCTGCGTTCCCTTGGCCAGATCCGGGATGAGGGCATGCGCCGCGAGCGCATCCGTGCCCTGATGCACCTGAAGCTGCACCCAGATAAGGAATACGACGCTGCTCGTTACGATGACGAAATCGGCCAACACATCGTTGACTCCAACATGGAGGACGAGACACTGTACGAGGATCTGGCGACCGAAGTTGCAGAGAGTCTAGACGGTGACGAGGAGGTCGACTTCGATAAGGGCGAGTGGGAAGAAAACCGCAACGAAGCGACCTACTACACCGAGCGCGATGCAGTCGAGACTGACCGCTCTGAAGAAGAAATCAAGGCGTGGATTGAGGAAACCGGCGCTACCGGTGACCCAGAAGAGGACGAGGAGCTTCCTGCCGAATCTGGCGAGGCCAAGCCCTTCACGCCAAACAGCAAGTAAAAATACTCGCTAATGAAGAAGTAGCTTCGCTGTCAGAACCATCATCACGCAACCGATAGCGAAGTTCACATAACGCCATGTGGTGGGCTTTGCAAGCACAGGCGAAAGCTTGAATGCTCCATAGCCCAGGGTGGGGAACCACACGGCACTGGCCAGCAGCGCGCCGGCGGCAAAAAGCCAGCGCTGCTGGCCATATTGCTGTGCAATGCCGCCAAGCATGACCAATACGTCAACGTATGTCAGGGGGTTGAGCCAGGTCAGTGCCATCGCTCCCATAACGGGCTTTAGCCAGGTGCGTGACTTAAGGCGGGGCGCGGTTATGACGGCAGTAGAGCCGTGGACTGACTGTGGCTGCACCGTGGGCTGAGTGTTTTCGACGACGAGTGCCTCTTGTTCCTTCTTGAAGGCATCGCGGAAGCAGCTAAAGCCAAAGTAAAGCAGGTAGGCCGCACCTAGGTACTTCATGATGACTAGGCCGGTAGGGAACTCTTCCACGAGGACGCCCATGCCGCCGACACCGGCATTGATCAGGATGACGTCGCTAAGCAAGCAGGCGAGGATGATGGCGCTAATGTGATCGCGTTTAACACCCATCTTGATGATGTACGCATTTTGGGGGCCAATGGCGATGATCAGAGATAGACCGAGAAGGAAGCCTGCGAGCAGAATTGACATGAGATTTAGTGTGCCTGAGCAGTGTTCTGAAGTCTAGTTAATGATTCTAAAGCTGATTTAGAATAGCTTCATGAACCCGGTGCATTTGGAAACTTTGCTGGTGATTTTAGAAGAGGGCAGCTTTGAAGTTGCGGCCGCAGTGCTGGGAATCACTCCTTCGGCGGTTAGTCAGCGCATCAAGGCGCTTGAGCAGAAGACGGGCCGTATTCTGCTGCATCGCTCCACGCCTGTTACGGCAACCGAGGCGGGGGAGATTTTGCTGCAGTCGGCCCGGCGCATGGCGTTGTTGCAGGCGGAGACAGACGCCCGTCTGCAGGCCCGGCTAGCTCGCGTGCCGCTTACCGTAGCGGTCAATTCTGATTCCTTGGCCACGTGGTTCAAGCAGGTGGTGCGCGACGTCGCCAAGCGCGGCGAGGTGGCGCTGCGCATCCGCATTGAAGATGAAGCGCGCAGCCTGGCCATGCTGCATCGCGGCGACGTGCTGGGCGCGATCACCCGCGAGCATGCGCCGGTCTCCGGCTGCGAGTCGACCTACTTGGGTTCGCTGCGTTATTTCGCGGTGGCGGCCCCGAACCTGGCTGAAGGGTTTGAGTCATGGGAGACAATGCCGCTGGTGGGATATGGCCCCAATGATCAGATTTTGGACGATGCGATGCGGGAGCGATTTATTGATTCGCATGTCATCCGCGCGCGGGTCTCACAGATTCCTTCTTCCGAGGGCTATCTCGACGCTGTGCGTTACGGCTTGGGGTGGGGCCTAGTCAGTGAGCTGCAGGCGCGGCCGCTTATCGACGCCGGGGAGCTAAAGGTCTTGGATGATAAGCCGATGGACATCGATCTCTACTGGCAGCGCTGGCGCCTGGAGTCAGAGATGCTCGAGCATCTCACCGAGACAGTGATTGCTGCCTCTAGTGTTTTGCGGCAAGTTGGCGCTGGAAGGGCTCAGGATTCTTAATCTCCTCGCCAGCAGGGAGTGGTCCTGGAAGCTGGGTGCCTGCAGCAAAAGGCTGACCGCTAAATCGCCCGCGGTCATGTGGCTGCATGAGCCAGTCCATATTGGGGCCAACCGGGACAATCTTGGTGGGGTTGATTTCGGTGTGGACCATGAAATAGTGCTGCTTGATCTCAGTGAAGTCGGTGGTATTGCCGAATCCCGGAAGCTGGAAGAGCTCCTGCAGGTAGCCGCGGATGTTGGGCATTTCCGCCATCTTGGCCCGCGAGCACTTGAAATGGGAGTAGTAGACGGGATCAAATCGGATCAGCGTGACGAAAAGGCGGATATCGGTCTCGGTGATGTGGTCTCCGACCATGTAGCGCTGGGTGCCCAAGCGCTTTTCAACCCAATCGAGCGCCTCCCAGAGGTCTGCGTATGCCTTTTCGTAGGCATCCTGGGAGCCGGCGAAGCCGCAACGGTACACGCCGTTGTTGATGTTATGGAAGATATAGTCGTTTAGCTCTTCAATTTCGGCAGCGTGCTCGTCCGGGTAAAGATTCGGCGCACCGGCGCGCTGGAATGGTGTCCACTCCTTGATGAAGTCGCGCACCATGGAAGAATAATCATTGGTGACCACGCGCTTCGTTGACTCTTCGACGAGCGCAGGGACCGTGATTCCACGTGGGTAATCGGGGTAGCGGTTGAAGTATGCCTCCTGAAGGCGCGCGATGCCGAGGACCGGATCTACTTCGCCCGGATCAAGGTCGAAGGTCCAGGAGCGGATGTCATGGGTGGGGCCGGCCAGGCCCAAGGAGATGGCGTCTTCCAGCCCCATGAGGCGGCGGGTGATAACGGCGCGGTGTGCCCATGGGCAGGCGCGGGCGGCAATCAGGCGGTATCGTCCGGACTCTAGTGGCCAGCGGAAGGTGCCGTTTTCTTGGGCGGTCACCTCGCTTACCCGGCCGGAGATCCTGTCTTCGATGTAGTTGGTATCGCGGATAAATTCGCCGTCGGGTGAGGCATTTTTAGCGTCGCCGGCCCAGTCGGCTTTTGAATTGGTGCTCATTTCGAGTGGCCCTCCAGTGGTCTGCGCAGTTTTGTATACGTGTCAACAAAGTTTATTTCTCGATGGTACATCCTTTAAATGGAAGTGGCCAAGGCGTCGATAAAAATCTATGGCTAGCCCGCGCCGCGCCGTGTGATGTGCAACATTTGCGCTGGGTGCTGCCCTAAGTTTGAAGTATGAGCGATAAGAACGTACCCGATAAAGCAACGAGCTTCGACGACCATCTCGATATCCCGACCTATAACGCCGACGCGAAGGCTGAAGAAAAGCCCACCCGGTCCCGCTTGTTTAAGCGTGCCGGCCGCGCTGAGCCGCAGGAAATTAAGCCGAATGCGCAGACTGTGCCAGAGACGGCCCTCGGGGAGGAAGAGGCTGAGGAAGAGGCTACTGAAACCCGGCAGTTTGAGACGCTGCGTGCGGAGGACCCAAAGACGGAGAAGGTGGAGAAGGTAGAAGAGGTGCCGGAACCTGTCTACGGTGACGAGGACTTTGCTACCACTGCGATGCCGGCTAGCGCGGCTGACCTCGATGAGGATGAAGAATCGGTGGATGAGACTGCTGTCGAGACCAACGAAGACGAGCAGGTACGCCGTGATGGCTACCGCGAGTATGGTCGCCGCGGAACCATTGACTTTGGTCTGCTTTTCGTGCGTATCGCGCTGAGCGCTTACTTGCTTATCGCCGGTGCAACCACCTTCTTCAAGCTCGGTGGTGGCGAGGGGCTTTCCGGTCTGGAAACGGACTTTGCTGATTACGCTTTCGCATCCCCGCTGGCTATCGCGGTTCCGACGATGCAGCTTATCGCTGGCGCCTTCTTGCTGCTCGGACTAGTGACTCCTTTCGCGGCAATGATTGGCCTCGTTGTTACCGGCTTTATGGCACTGCACGAGCTGGCTGCCTCCGGCGCTGGCCTGGATATCTTCAACTGGCCGGATTCCGTCTGGTTGTCGCTGGTGCTGTTCGTTATTGCGGTGGCACTGCAGTTTACCGGCCCGGGCTTTATCTCCTTCGATGCAAAGCGTTCTTGGGCGCGTCGCCCACTGGCTACCTCGTGGATCTTCGTGGTCATCGGTATCGCTGTGCTGGTAGCGCTGTGGTGGTTCGGCGCCGCCGTTAATCCGCTGGCCTAAATCGCTCTTTAGTTTAGGAATCCGCTGGCTCGCATTGGGCTGGCGGATTTTTTAGATCCCCTTGATTTCCATAGTGGAAAGTGTCATAGTTTCTTATATGGAAAACAAGCAGAACTCCGATGACGTTCTCGAAGCTTTGAACTTCGAGACGCAGGTAAACGCGCGGGCGAGCCGCAAACAAACTTTTCTATATTTTCTGATTGCGATTTTTGGAGCCGGTTCGATCGTCGCGATGAATCTTCTCCCCAAAGGAGCGCCCTTGGCAGCCTTTTTAGTGGTCTTTTTGGTTGTAATATGCGCCATTGCGATTGTTGTGGAGCGTAAAAAGAAGACGCGCCCCGCTCTGCGCCAAGATCCCCTCAACCAGCCCAAGGCGGATAGGCGCTATATGTTGGGCGTGTTCATTATGCTAAGCCCGATGCTTTTCAACCCGTTTATTAAGGGCAATGTCGTTGCGGTGGTCGTTGTGGCCGCGGTCTGGGCGTGCGGAGCTTTTTGGGCACTGCAAAGCGGTGCGCTGGATTTGCAGAAGCGAGCAGTGGGCAATGCCTGAGCTTCATCCGGTGATTCACCCGATTAACCGCTTTAAGATTTGTGCCACGCTCAATGCTTATGGCGCAGCGGATGCCACGATGCGCATGGAGATGCGCTTTTCCTCGCTGCGTGATGAGACGGGGCTTTCCGACGCTACGCTGTCCAAGCAGTTGAATACGCTAGAGGAGGCAGGGTTGGTCAGCCGTTTTAGAGAATATGGTTCCTCGCGGTCGAAGGACACCGTGTGGGTGACGCTGACTGCCGAAGGCCGCGAGGCCTTTGCAAATCATTTAGCGGCTCTGCGCGAAATGGCAGGCGAGGCCGCAACGTAGCGCAGGCAGTAGGCAAAGAGTGCTACGGCCATGAAGGTGAGCCAGACGAAGTCGTCGACCAAGAACTTCTGATAGTAGGGCTGGCTGTGAACGTCGATGGAATCGCCGAACCACCACTTCGGCGGGACGGATACAACCATGGCGATCCACGCCGTCATTACCGCGAGGAGAAAGCCCGCAACCCAGGTGTGGTTGCGCCAAGTCCATGCGCGGTAGGTAAAGACCGGGATGATAAGCGCCAGCCAGACCCAGTGGTGTGACCACGAGACAGGGGAAATCAGCAGCATGACGAGGGCGGTGACCAACTGGGCGTCGACAAGCATGTTGCGTTTCAAAAGAGCCAGGATAAGGCGTGCGCCAATCACAACCACCGCGAGGGAGCCGACCAACCAGATGAGGTTGATCAGGGTGCTGTTGTTTTCCATTGCCTCCGTGGAGGTATAAAGGCGCTGGACCACCGCCTTGAGCGAGCTATTGGACTGGTAATCCGTGGCCACGCCGAAATCCGCGCCGGAGCCCATGTCGAGCAGCTTGGAGGTGAAAAACTCCTCGAAGGCCTGCCAGCGCACTGCGCCGGCGATGAGGGTGGCCGCGGTTGCTGTGCCGATCGCAACGAAGATCGGCTTCAGTTCTTTGCGCAGCAAGAAATAAAGGAGCATCGCCAGCGGAGTAATCTTGATGGCGGCAGCCAATCCGATGAGGATGCCCTGCGGCAGAAAACGCTTGCGGGGTACCAGATCGAGGACAACTAATGCCATCACCACGATGTTGACCTGGGCAAAGCCATTGTTGAGGCGAATCGGCTCAAATGCCAGGGTAGCCGCCCAACACAGCGCAACGACGGGAAGCAACAGGTCTTGACGCTTTAAAATCGCGCGGAATACAAAATAGAGGCAGACCAGAAGCAGCAGGTCTGACAGGATGTTCATGATGTCGCCGGCTAGATCGTGGGTGATCCAGTCGGGCGCAGTAAGCGGGACCATCGCGAGCGCGCCGAAAGGTGGGTAGATAAAAGGCAGCGCAATGTCACCGGCCATCATTGGCTCGGAGTAGAGCGAACGTCCCTCGATGTATGCCTTGACGCCTTCGCGGTAGATCACCATGTCGATGGGGAAGTCGGTCATACGCGTGTGCTTGACCATTCCAATGGTTCCGGCAATTAGTCCGAAGAGGGTCAGCGCCCATTTGGCCGCCGATGCAGTCGTAGTATTCGCGGATTTCATCGGAATCAACAATAGGACACTTTCGCCCATGCGCTGCGTAGGACGTGGCGCATGGGCGAAGTTAGTGTGATGATTTGGGCTAATTCACGTGTCCATCGACCACGCGGACTGCGCCGCGGTCGGCCGAGGTGGCCATCGCCGCGTAGGCGCGCAGTGCCTTGGTGACGGGGCGATTGCGGGAGACGGGCGTCCAGGGTTTTTCGCGGGACAGCTGCGCTTGGCGACGGCGCTCAATTTCTGCCTCATCAATGTCCAGGGTGAGCTTGCGCGCGTGGATGTCGATGGAAATCTGATCGCCATCTTCGACCAAGCCGATGAGTCCACCGTGTGCGGCCTCCGGGGAGATGTGTCCGATGGAGAGTCCGGAGGTGCCGCCAGAAAAACGACCGTCGGTAATCAGCGCGCATGCCTTGCCGAGACCCGAGCCCTTGAGGAAGGACGTCGGGTGCAGCATCTCCTGCATGCCGGGGCCACCGGAGGGGCCTTCGTAGCGGATGACGATGACATCGCCAGCCTTGATCTCGCGGCGCAGGATGATAGAGACGGCTTCTTCTTGGGACTCCACCACGCGGGCCGGGCCGGAGAACTTCCACAGTTCTTCCTCGACACCCGCTGCCTTAACGATGGCGCCATTCGGAGCGAGGTTGCCGCGCAGGACCACGAGGCCACCGTCGGAGGAGTAAGCGTACTCTGCATCATGGATGCAGCCATTGGCTTGGTCGGTATCCAGCGACTCCCAGCGGTTGGATTGGGAGAAAGGTTTGGTGGTGCGCACGCCACCCGGTGCGGCGTAGAAGAGCTCGCGGGCCTTGTCCAGAGCCTTGTCGTTACGGATGTCCCAGTCGTCCAACCACTGTTCAGCGTTGTCGTAGAGCGCGGTGTGCACCTTCAGGCTGAGGTGGCCAGCGCGACGCAGCTCACCAAGGATGGCGGGGATGCCGCCGGCACGGTGGACGTCTTCGATGTGGTAGGTGCCGTTGGGCGCCACCTTTGATAGGCACGGTACGCGGTAGGAGATCTCGTTGATGTCCTCCAAAGTGAAGTCCACCTCGCCCCCCTGTGCTGCGGCGAGAGTGTGCAAGATGGTGTTGGTGGACCCGCCCATCGCCATGTCCAATGCCATGGCGTTGCTAAAGGCTTCCTACGTTGCGATGGCGCGCGGCAGCACGGAATCGTCCTCTTCACCGTAGTAACGGCGACACATGTCGACGATGGTGGTGCCTGCCTTTGTGAAAAGCTCCTTGCGCGCGGTGTGGGTTGCCAGAGTGGTGCCATTTCCGGGCAGCGCTAGACCTAAAGCTTCGGTAAGGCAATTCATCGAGTTGGCGGTGAACATGCCAGAGCATGAGCCACACGTCGGGCACGCGGATTCCTCGATGGTGCGTAGGTCGGAGTCTGAAACTGCCTCGGATGCCGAGGCGGTGATGGCAGTAATGAGATCCGTCGGTGCGTGCGCAATGCCATCGACGACGACTGCTTTGCCTGCCTCCATGGGGCCACCGGAGACGAAGATGGTGGGGATATTGAGACGAAGAGTGGCATTGAGCATGCCCGGGGTGATTTTGTCGCAATTAGAGATGCATACCAAGGCGTCCGCAGTATGCGCGTTGGCCATGTACTCGATGGAATCGGAGATGATCTCGCGCGAAGGCAGGGAGTAGAGCATGCCTCCGTGGCTCATGGCGATGCCGTCATCAACTGCGATGGTGTTGAATTCCTTGGGGACGCCACCAGCGGCGCGGATTGCATCCGCTACGATGTCGCCGACGTTTTTAAGGTGAACGTGTCCGGGCACAAACTGTGTATAGGAGTTTGCGATCGCCACGATGGGTTTGCCGAACTCATGTTCTTGGGTGCCGGTTGCGCGCCAGAGCGCTCTGGCGCCAGAGGCTTGCCTGCCTACGGTTGTAACTTTAGAGCGCAGCGGATACATGGGGAGTGGGTCATCCTTACTTCTTAGTGCGACCAGCGTCTTTCCTGAGCTCCGGGTGCTTTGCTAGATGGCGGGCGTACTCTTCTTTGCTCATCAAGACTTGTTGGCCGTCGCGGTGGACCACCACGACTTTCTCGTCGGCCGCCTCGCGCCCGGCAGTCAGGGCGTCGGGAATGCGGCCACGCGAAGCCTTAGAAAGCTCAGGCAGAGAATTGAAGGTGATGCCGGGAAGGGAGTACTGCTTACCCGACTTCGTGCGCGCAAAGGCGTGTGCACGCTGGAAGCCGATACCAGAGAACTCTTCCCAAGGGATGGTCTTGGAGCCTTTGAACGCGTAGCTAATGGCGATGCCTTTTTCGCTCACGCGGGTGCGAGACTTGAGAACCCACCAGATTCCGAGGATGGGGATGATGAGCAGCCATCCCAGGTATTTTGGGGCCCAACCGATGCTGAGCAAAGCGATGGCGGAGAGGAAGATAATTCCTAAGATGTGGTCGCGTGCGGGTGTGAATACCTTTGCCTGGGCGTGGGTGGCCTGGGTGTCCGCGGTAGATGCGGAGTCAGCTTTCCGTGGGTGAGATGGCGTCATAGCTGCCTATGCTAATTCACATGGATAGTGCTGTGTAAACCGCCTCACCAGAACAATTCCATTTCATGGGATGCACATCCCAAAAATGGGGGTATTTGCCGCATCCTGAATACCTGTATGTGTATAGTAATTGCCATGATCATTATTCGACTTCAGCTAGTAGTACCGGCGCGGCGTTTGCCGCATCGAGTCGCCGAGCAACTTCTTTAGCGACGTCGAAAAGCAAACGCCCTCGCCAACTACCTACCAGGCAGTTGGAACGAGGGCTTTTGTTATTTCTGGTCAGCTTGTAAGCCTCGTCGCCGCACCCTGGGCGCTGAAAGCTTAAAGACTCCTCGCCACCCATTGGGGAGAAAACTCAAAAGATACCGAGACCAAGTAAAAGGAGCGTTTTAGAAGTGGCTGCTACAAAAATGCCGACACCGGCAACGGTGGCCTCTGCATTGCAGGGGAAACCGGCAACGCTAAGTGGCGCTGAGGCCATTGTTCGGACCCTAGAGGATCTTGGTACTGAGATTGTTTTTGGTATCCCAGGCGGCGCAGTTCTGCCACTCTACGATGCGCTGAACCGTTCTGCGAAGCTGCGGCACGTGCTCACGCGTCATGAACAGGGTGCGGGTCATGCCGCTGAGGGATACGCGCAAGCTTCAGGGAAAGTGGGCGTTATGATCGCAACGTCTGGCCCTGGGGCGACCAACTTGGTGACGCCGCTTGCCGACGCCAACCTTGACTCCGTGCCGGTGGTGGCCATTACGGGGCAGGTGGGCACTGGGCTCCTTGGCACCGACGCCTTTCAGGAAGCGGATATCAGGGGCGTGACGATGCCGATTACCAAGCACAACTTCATCGTCACCGATCCGCAGGAGGTCCCCACTGCCATTGCTGCGGCCTTTCATTTGGCGTCCACAGGCCGGCCTGGTCCGGTCCTGGTTGATATTCCTAAGGACGTGCAAAATGCGCGGGTGGCGTACAAGTTTCCGCCGGAAATTGATCTGCCAGGATACAAGCCCAACACCATTCCGCACCCGCGGCAGATTACGCAGGCCGCCCAGCTGATTGCTTCGGCGAAGGCGCCGGTGCTGTACGTCGGCGGTGGCGTAATCAAGGCCAATGCTGCGCAGGAGCTAAGGGAGTTTGCGGAGCTTACTGGTATCCCCGTGGTTACTACCCTCATGGCCTTGGGAGCATTCCCGTCTACGCACCCGCAATTTTTCGGTATGCCCGGTATGCACGGAACTGTATCTGCGGTTGCCGCCCTGCAACGAGCGGATCTTCTGATGGCGGTCGGCGCGCGCTTTGATGATCGAGTTACGGGAGAAGTGGCAACCTTTGCTCCGCGTGCGCAGGTGATCCACGCTGATATTGATCCAGCCGAAATAGGCAAGATTCGTGCGGCCGAGGTACCCATCGTTGGCGATGCTAAAGAGGTGCTGATCCAGTTGCGGCAGGCTTTCGTTCGGGACGATCAATTAGCCGTGCCCGAGATTGGGGAGTGGATGAGTTATCTGGCGGGGCTGCGCGAGCAGTTCCCGCGTGGCTACGAGCCGACCCCGGATGGGGCGATGAATCCGCAATATGTGATTGAGCAACTCAGCGAACTTGTTGGACCTGAAGCCATTTACTGCTCGGGAGTTGGTCAGCATCAGATGTGGTCGGCTCAGTTTATTGACTTTGAGCATCCACGTACGTGGCTGAATTCTGGTGGCGCGGGAACGATGGGCTATTCGGTCCCTGCGGCGCTGGGGGCAAAGGCTGCCTGTCCAGATAAAGAGGTGTGGGCAATTGATGGTGATGGATGCTTTCAGATGACCAACCAGGAATTGGTCACTGCCGCCATCGAGGGGCTGCCATTTAAGGTGGCCGTCATAAACAACGGCAACCTGGGTATGGTGCGCCAATGGCAGACCCTTTTCTATGACCGGAACTACTCGCACACCAAGCTGCGCGAGCCTGACGAGTATCTGCCGGACTTTGTCCAACTGGCCAAGGCTCTTGGATGCGAAGCGATTCGGGTGACCACTCCGGAAGAGATGGCACCTGCCATACGCAGGGCGCGGGAGATAACTGACCGGCCGGTGGTCATCGACTTCATCGTGGGGCACGATGCGCAAGTGTGGCCCATGATTGGCGGTGGCGCTTCCAATGAACAAATTGAATACGCGCGGGGTCTGCGCCCATTGTTTGAGAAAGCTGGGGAAGAAAAGTGAGTCAGGTAGCAACGAATGAAGTTACTCGCCATACCCTGTCGGTATTGGTCCAGGACATCGAGGGAATAGTCTCGCGCGTGACCGGTATGTTCACGAGGCGCGGCTACAGCTTAGTTTCCCTCGTCTCGGCGCGCACCGAAGTGGAGGGGATAAACCGGCTTACCATCGTGGTTGATGCCTGCGACGTCATTATCGAGCAGGTGACCAAGCAGCTGAATAAGATCGTGCCGGTTCTCAAGGTGGTGGAGCTGGAAGAAGAGGCAAGCATCGTCCGCGCGATCATGCTGGTGAAGGTCAATGCTGACAACACGAACCGCCCGCAGGTTGTGGATGCGGTGAATATTTTTAGGGCCCGCATAGTCGACGTCGCGCAAGAGTCGGTTGTCGTCGAGGCAACCGGTACGCCGGGTAAGCTACGAGCATTGCTCGACGTCTTGGAGCCGGTTGGCATCCGGGGACTAGCGCAGTCTGGCCACGTGGCGCTGGGGCGCGGGCCTAAGACTCTGGCCCCCTCCAAATAAGAATCTCACAACACGAACATTCAATCTCACAGTGTGGTACAAGTGGACTTAGGTTCCACACCCATCATTGACACAGTAAGGAATTAAAGAAATGGCAATCGAGACTTTTTACGAAGCCGACGCTGACCTGTCCATTATCCAGAATCGAAAAGTCGCCGTCATTGGTTATGGCTCTCAAGGCCAGGCGCACGCGCAGAACCTGCGCGACTCCGGCGTGGAGGTTGCTATCGGCCTGCGCGAGGGCTCTTCATCTCGAGAACAGGCAGAAGAAGCTGGCTTTCAGGTTATGAGCAACGCTGAGGCTGCGAAGTGGGCCGACGTCGTCATGCTGCTTGCTCCGGATACCTCGCAAGCGCAGATTTTTGCCGAGGATATTGCGCCCAACCTGGAGCCTGGCAACGCGATCTTCTTCGGCCACGGACTCAATATTCACTTCGGTCTCATTAAGCCGGATGAGTTCATCACGGTCGGCATGGTTGCGCCGAAGGGGCCGGGCCATCTGGTGCGCCGCCAGTTTATCGACGGCAAGGGCGTGCCTTGCTTGATTGCAACGCAGCAGGACCCGCGTGGGGAAGGCCGCGATCTGACGCTATCCTACGCTGCCGCTATTGGCGGTGCTCGTGCCGGCGTCATTCCAACGACGTTCAAGGCCGAGACCGAAACCGATCTCTTCGGCGAGCAGGCGGTTCTGTGTGGCTCCCTCGAGCAGTTAATCATGTATGGTTTCGAGACGTTGACCGAAGCGGGCTACGAGCCGGAAATGGCTTACTTTGAAGTCCTGCACGAGATCAAGCTCATCGTGGACCTCATTTACGAAGGTGGCCTGAGCGCCATGAATCATTCCATTTCTGATACGGCTGAGTTTGGCGGTTACCTGGCGGGTCCTCGCATCATCGACGCTTCCGTGAAGGCACGCATGAAGGATGTGCTGACTGACATTCAGAACGGCACCTTTGTGCGACGCTTGGTCGCGAACGTTGAAGGCGGCAACAAGGAACTGGAAGATATGCGTGCCAAGGCTGCCCAGCACCCAGTGGAGGAGACCGGTACGAAGCTGCGTGAGCTCATGAGCTGGGTGCAGACGCCGGCGCAGAGCAGGTTCTAGAACGCCATAGGTGTGGCTTTGGTGTCTGAATGATTGCGAATATGTGAGATATATTTCTGGACGGGCAATGCCGTGTGAGCGCGGGTACTGTCGAAGTTATGGGTTTTACGACGCCAAGCTACGACCTCAATGACCTCTTCGCACGCATTGACCGCGGCGATATTCAGCTTCCTGACTTTCAGCGCTCATATTCCTGGGACGAGGATCGCATCCGTTCCCTCATTGTCACGGTGTTGCGCGGATATCCCATAGGCGCGCTCATGGCGCTGGATACGCGCAACGAACCCATGCGCTTCCAGCCCCGGGCGCTTGCAGGCGCTCCCGATACCGGCGTCAACCCGGGACTTTTATTGTTGGATGGTCAACAGCGTCTGACCACGCTCTATCACTGCTTCCGCGGCAACGGCTCGGTTGCCACTACCGACTTCCGTTCGAAGAAGGTCACCCGCACCTTCTATCTGGACTTGCGCAAGGCCATCTCGCATGAAGTTATGCCGGATGAAGCGGTCTTCGCCGTCGATGAGCGCGGTGAGGTTTGCTCCCACTTCGCGCCGGCTATCGAAGGCGCCATCGTGGACCGTGAATCTGCGCTAGGTGCTTGCTGCATTCCGGTATCGGCGCTGCTGAGCGAAGAGGGCACCAGCATGCTCTTCGAGCTGGCCGCAGTCGGCGACGGCATCAACAGGGAGGTCGTCGCGGCCTTTAACAACCGCATCCTGCGTCCGCTTTCTGGCTATAACGTTCCGATGATTCGTCTTTCCCGCGAGACAGCGCAGGCGGGCATTGGCTCAATCTTTGCGCAGGCAAACTCCGCCGGCCTGCAGATGGACGTATTCGATTTGCTCACCGCAGTCTTTGCCTCCGAGGATCCAAAGTTCCATTTGGCGGATGATTGGGCGCTGGTCGAGGCCGATCTGCGCAAGTGCGCGGCGCTTGACGGAATCGGGCGCACCGAGTTTCTTTCTGCGGTCTCGCTATATGTTTCCGGGCAGAAGGGAGCAGCCGGCGGGCAGCGTGAGGATATACTGCAGCTGTCACTGGACGAGTATAAGAATGCCTCGGCAACATTGCGCATCACCTTCCGCGAGGTCGCAGAGTTCTTGGCGGATCGCTGCATCTTGAGCCTGGAGCAGGTGCCTTATAACGAGCAGATCATTCCGTTGGCCGTGATTCTGGCTCGCCTGGCCGGTCGTCGTGGCGTCTTGGCGGATAAGAAGTCCTGGGACCGTTTGAACCGTTGGTTCTGGAGTGGCGTATTTGGTGAGCTTTATGGCTCCTCAGCAGTTATGCTGCGCGCGGCACGCGACGTCGACGAGGTCACCGCCTGGGTTGCTGGCGATACCGAGGAGATGCCGAAGACCGTGAAAGATGCTTCCTTCCGCGAGTCCCGCCTGCTTTCGGTGGGTGAGCACGACGGAGTCTGGCACGGTCTCTATGCGCTGCTCATGGCCCGCGGTGCACGCGATTGGCGCACGGGTACCGAATTTAGCCGCAAGACTTTCGAGGAGCTCAAGCCGGGCTTTTATCCGGTCTTCCCGCTGAACTGGTGCAAGCGCCATGGCATCAGTGACGTTCTTGCCAACTCCGTTTTGAACCGCACGCCGATGGGCAAGCGCACCGAGGTGGTTCTGGATGGCTATGCGCCGGAGCGCTACCTGCCGCGTGTACAGTCCAAGTCGATCATGGAAGATGCCGAGTTCGATGCCGTACTTTCCTCGCACGAGCTCAACATCGACCTTTTCCGTTCGACTAAGGCCGAGCAATTCTTCGTGGATCGACGTGAACGCTTCGTCGGCATCGTTGAATATGCGCTCGACAAGGAGGTAATCCGCGACGTTGATGAAGCAAACCTCTCTGGCGGTGAGGAAGGCCCGCGAGCTTTTGGGCGTTAAGAAGGTTCTCGCGGCGTCGTTAACCGCGCTTATGCTTCCCACGCTTTATGCATGCTCTGACATAGGGCGTGGGGAAAAGCTCGTCACGCCTGCGTTGGCGGAGATGTCAGAAGAAGACATCGATTTGATGCGTGCACATGCGGAGAATACGAACCAGCTTATTGACCCGAAATTCGTCGATAAAGTGACGGTGGTTCAGGACGAATGGGGTATTGAATCAGCGCGGCTTTTCTTTAATAAGTCGCATACCTTGTTCGTGGCGGAAAATTCCGACGCGGCAAAACTGCGCGCGGCATCAATTGCTATCGCGCAGCGTGCGCCGATGGTGGTCTACGACGATTCCAACCGCAGCGAGATTCTGCGCTTGGTCGACGACATCGGTGCGGGCCTCGTGGTGACTGTGGGAGATGTTCCCTTCGCCGATACTTTCCATCCGGGCCATGAGCACGAACATCAATTTGTCCATGACCCGGGAAACACTAAGGCGCTGGGAGAATACACAGCCTATTCATTTACCTCGAAGGTGATCGCGAATCCTGCACGCATGGTCGAGGAAGTAGCGAGACTGGATGCAAACGACCGCTTCGAGCTGAAGGCAGCATGGCAGCCGCTGCCGCAGGAGATAACCCACGAGAAGATGCCGGCTATTCCTGGCCAGACCCGCAGGGACGGGCAGATGGCGCCGAACATCGTTGCCACGGCGCAGACTCCGCTGGTCAATGTTGCCAACGCCAACGCATATGGCGGCACCATTCTGATGATGCCGGACCCGGATCCCACGGCAACCAAGGTGGGCGCGGCCATGGTTATCGGTCTCGAAAACGGGCCAGTAGTGGCCCTCGGCCCCGAATTCGGTCAACCGAAAGAATTTAGCGAAAAAATCGCTCAAGGCTGGCAGGGATAAACTACACTTCCTTGCAACGTATACACGGTTCATGCGTTTGCCCAATACAACCTAACTAAGGAAGTCATGTCGAAGCCGGTCGTATTAATCGCCGATAAGCTTGCCCAGTCCACCGTTGCAGCATTGGGAGACGGGGTGGAAGTCCGCTGGGTCGATGGGCCAAACCGCGCCGAGCTGCTCGCTGCGGTGCCGGAAGCGGATGCCTTGCTCGTGCGTTCCGCCACGCAAGTCGACGCCGAGGTGCTCGCCGCAGCTCGGCGCCTCAAGATTGTCGGGCGTGCGGGCGTGGGGCTCGACAACGTTGATATCCCTGCTGCCACCGAGCGTGGCGTCATGGTGGTCAACGCGCCAACCAGCAATATTCACAGTGCCTGCGAACAGGCGATTGCCCTGCTGCTTGCTACCGCCCGGCAAATTCCTGCAGCCGATAAGTCCTTGCGCGACGGCGAATGGAAGCGCTCCTCGTTCAAGGGCGTGGAAATCTACGGCAAGACCGTCGGAATCGTTGGCTTTGGCCACATTGGCCAACTGTTTGCCCAGCGCTTGAAGGCCTTTGAAACCACCATCATCGCCCATGATCCTTATGCCAATCCAGCGCGTGCTGCCGCTCTGGGAGTCGAGCTCGTGGAGCTTGGGGAGCTTATGCGCCGCGCTGACTTCGTAACCATTCACCTGCCTAAGACGAGAGAGACCGCGGGGATGTTCGACGCGGAGCTGCTTGCTAAGGCGAAGGAGGGCCAAATCCTTATCAACGCCGCACGCGGCGGCTTGGTAGATGAAAGTGCGCTGGCGGAATCCATTAAGGCGGGCAGGCATAGGGGAGCAGGATTCGATGTATTCGAAACCGAGCCGTGCACTGATTCGCCATTATTTCAGCTGCCGCAGGTGACCGCTTCGCCGCACCTAGGCGCCTCGACGGTGGAAGCGCAAGACCGGGCGGGCACGGATGTGGCGGCCTCTGTTCTAAAGGCGCTTTCGGGCGAATTCGTTGCCGATGCCGTTAACGTGTCCGCGGGACACGTGGGCGAGGAAGTGGCCGGTTGGCTGGATCTCGCACGAAAGCTGGGGCTTGCCGCAGGAAAGTTGCTGGGCCAGGCACCGGTTGCCATCGAGGTAGAGGCGCGCGGCGAACTCGCTAACGAGGACGTCTCGGCGCTGGGCCTTTCGGCTGTGCGCGGCTTGTTCAGTGGCGTCGTCGACGAGCCTGTGACCTTTGTCAACGCCATGCAGATTGCACATGCGCGCGGTGTCGAGGTGGACGTGCGGACCCAGGCTGAATCGAAGGGGCAGCGTTCCTCGCTCGTGGTGATGGTGATTGGCGCGGATGGCTCGACCTCCCAGCTGACCGGCGCCATCACGGGCATCGACGGCGTGGAGAAGATCATCCGCATCAATGCTCGTGGCGTCGACATGCGGGCAACGGGCCGCAACCTCTTCTTTAGCTACGATGACGCCCCCGGTGCGCTCGGCACGGTGGGCACCAAGCTGGGGGCCGCCGGGATCAACATCGTGGCGGCTGCACTGACGCAGGGCAAGACGCCAAGCGACGCCGTTCTCATTCTTCGCGTCGAGCAAGAGGTGCCAGACGAGATGGTTGATGACATTAAGGCGGCTCTCGGTGCGGAGTGCGTGCAGCTGGATCTCGACGCTTAAAGAGGGAGGCGGAAATTCGAGAAATAGCGTTGAAGGGTCTGCTAGCCTGATTCCCATATCCATTATGTGAGAAAGGAATCCCGCATCATGAAACTGGCGGTTATTGGTGGAGACGGCATCGGGCCTGAGGTTACTGCGGAAGCGCTCAAGGTATTGCGTGCCGTGCGTGACGATATCGCGGTGACTGAATTTGACCTCGGTAGCCGCCGTTACCTGCGCAATGGCGAGCTTCTCACTGCTGCCGACCTTGAGTCGCTGCGTGAGCATGATGCGATTTTGCTCGGCGCCATCGGCGCGCCCGATAAGGTTGCGCCTGGCATCTTGGAGCGGGGCCTGCTTTTAAAGCTGCGCTTCGAGCTTGACCATCACGTCAATCTGCGCCCTGCCAAGCTCCATCCCACGGCAACCTCGCCTTTGGCAAACCCGGGGGAGATTGACTTCGTGGTGGTCCGCGAGGGCACCGAAGGTCTCTATTGCGGCAACGGTGGAACTTTGCGGGAAGGCACCAAATATGAGGTGGCTTCGGAGGTTTCCCAAAACACCCGCTTTGGTGTCGAGCGCGTTGTGCGTGACGCATTCGAGCGGGCGGCGAGCCGCCGTAAGCATTTGACTCTGGTGCACAAGACCAACGTCTTGGTCAACGCGGGTGGGCTGTGGCAGCGCACCGTCGACGAGTTATCCGCGGAGTATCCCGACGTAACCGTGGATTATCAACACATCGATGCTGCGACCATTTTTATGGTGACGGATCCTTCGCGCTATGACGTCATTGTTACCGATAACCTCTTCGGCGATATCCTTACGGATTTGGCCGGTGCCATCACGGGCGGTATCGGGCTCGCAGCCTCTGGAAACATCGACGCCTCAGGCGTGAATCCTTCCATGTTTGAACCGGTGCATGGCTCGGCGCCGGACATTGCGGGTAAGGGGATCGCCGACCCGACTGCGGCCATTTTGTCGGCGGCGATGCTCCTGCGGCATCTCGGAGACGATGCAAATGCGGTGCGGATTGAAGCCGCTGTGGAAGGCGACGTCGCCAAGCGGGGCAATGAAACGATCCATACCGCAGAAGTCGGCGACAGGATTGCGGCCGCGCTAGCCTAAGCTCGGGTGTGAAAAGAATTTACATGCACCCTTAGCTAACGAGTGAAGAACGCAAATTGGTAGCATGGCCGTTATGCGTTTAGGACGAATAGCTCACCCAGAAGGAATCTGCTTTGCCATCATTGACGGGCCGAAGGATGCCCCACTCGAGGAACTAACGGCAAAGGAGATTGCCGGTACTCCGTTTACCACTCCAGAACCGACTGGCCGCGAGTGGAAGCTGAGCGAAGTTCGCCTGCTAGCTCCGACCCTGCCAACCAAGGTTGTAGCGCTTGGCCGAAATTATGCAGACCATGTTGCGGAGGTCTTCAACGAGTCCGCCGAGCACCTCCCGCCGACAATTTTCATCAAGCCTTCCACCGCAGTCGTCGGCCCGAACGTGCCAATCAAGATCCCGGACTTTGCCACCAAGGTGGAGTTTGAGGGCGAGTTGGCCGTTGTGATCTCCAAGGTTTCGAAGAATATCAAGGCTGAGAACTGGAAGGATCACGTCTTGGGCTACGTCATCTGCAATGACGTCTCTTCCCGCGATCTGCAGTTCAAGGATGGTCAATGGGCGCGTGCGAAGGGCATCGATACCTTCTGCCCGCTGGGTCCATGGATTGAAACCGACTTGGACTCATTGAATCTGGATGATCAGAAGATCAATGCATACCTGACTCACGATGGTAAGCGCGAGCAGAAGCAGGACTCCAACACTGACCAGATGATTGTGAAGATGGGCGGAATTCTCGAGGAAATCTCCGCCTCCTATACGCTGCTGCCTGGTGATGTCATCACAACCGGATCTCCGGCAGGTACCGCACCGATGTTCCCTGGCGATACGATTGAAATCGAGATTCCGGGACTTGGCACGCTTAAGAACCCGATTGAAAAGGCTTAAAACTTAAAGCCTTCGTTGCCTACTCGCGAGGAATTCGAGGAGCATTACTCACAACGCGGACGTGGTTTTAAAGGCCCAACGCCCGCAGAATGGTGCGTAGCTTTGCGGTGGTCTCAGCCAGTTCCTCCTGCGAATTAGAGGACTCGACAATTCCGCCGCCGGCCCACGCGCGGGCGCTAAGGCCGTTGCCGGCTACTTCGGCGCAACGGATGGCGACCATGTACTCGCCGTCGCCGTTGTTGTCGCACCAACCCACGGTGCCCGCGTAGAAGCCGCGATCGGTTTCTGCGGTTTCGATGAGTGCCTGGGCGGCCTCGGTGGGCGTGCCACAGATTGCCGGGGTGGGGTGAACCAGCATGGCAAGCTCCAGTGCGGTCAGCTCGGGTTCCTTCAAGGTGCCGGCGATAGGCGTGCCCAAGTGCCACATCTCATTGGTGTTGATCAGTTCCGGGGTGCTCGGTGCATCGAGAGTGGTGCACAGCGGACTGAGGATGCGGCGCAGGTGATCGACCACAAAGGAGTGTTCGTGGAGATCTTTTGCTGAACGTAGCAGGTCCTGTCCCGCAAGATGGTCGCGGGCTTTGTCAGCTTGGCGTGGCGCAGAGCCTGCTAGCGGGAAAGCGGTGACAGTCGAGCCTTGTTTCTTGACTAGAACCTCTGGGGAGGCGCCGACCAGCGTGGCGCCCTCACGGCCCGCCGGGGTGAGATCGGCGATGAAGCCGTCATGGTTCGTGGAGAGATCAATAAGGCGCGCAGCTACCAAACGTGGGTCTACGGCTTCAGTGAATTCGATATCGACGGCCCGCGCTAAAACCACCTTGTCAAGCTTGGAAGTTTGAATTGTAGCGATTGCGGCGTCGACGCGGCGCAGGTGCTCCTCGGGTTCCGGGTCGAATCCAGTAACTCGTGCGTTGAGTTTTCCTTGGCGGTAATAGGCTGGCGGCTCGAGCGGGCCGTCCTCGCGAATAATAGATTTCGGCTCGGTGAGTGCGGCTGGCTCGTCTGTGTTGAATGGCAGTGCGCCGACAATCATTTCTGCAGACTTATCGCGGAGTGCGCCTATTGCTTCCTCGACGTCAGTGAAGGTGCGTTGAGAACCCTGTGTGCGTACCGATCCCGTGGCTCGGGAGAGCAAAAAGTCAGGTGCGGTGGCTGGTTTGTTCTCGTGCATGAGGATCAAGCATACTTCCTTGGAGAAATTTGACAGAATCCCGTGTGTTGAATGAGGTCTGTGTGAAAAGGGTGATTACTGTGTCAACAGCGATCTTTTCCCTACCAAAGGAGTCCAGGTGCTTAGCCCTCAAAACTGGATGAATAAGCTTAAACGCTCAGCGGTATCCCTCGCCGCCGCGGCCATCGTCGTCAGCGCGCCTGGTTTCGCCGCCGCTCAGGAAGCGCCTGCTCCGGCACCAGCTCCAGCACCCGTTCCGGCCCCTGCACCAGCTCCAGCCCCCGCTCCTGCTTCTGCGCCAGCCCCGGTATCAGCACCTGCACCTGCACCTGCTCCTACGGCTGATGGCTCTCATCTGATTCCTGAAGGCGTTAAGGAATCGACCCCGGCGGTATCGCCTGAGCCGGCAACTCAGCCGCAGCTGCCGCCAGAAAATGTCAATCCTGCCGCACCAGCCGAGCCGGTAGTCCCAGCGGACCCGACCGTGAACCCAATTCAGCCGATTCCAAACGGCCAGATGCGTTCTATCAACATGGAGCACGAGGGCAAGACTCGCCGCTACCTGCTGCGGATTCCGAACAACTACAACCCAGACGTGGCAGCACCGGTACTCTACGGCTTCGGCGGTTGGGAGGATTCCCCAGAGAACTTCTCCGGCTACAACCGCATGGGAAATACTGGCGCCACTAAGGAAGCGATCATCGTTTACCCTGAGGGCTTCGAGCGCGCTTGGGAGGCTGCGCCGTATGCAAAGACTCACGACGGCGAGGATATTCGCTTCATTCAGCGCATCTTGGACGACGTCGACAAGGATTACCGCGTTGACCGCTCCCGCGTTTATGCGATGGGAATGTCCAATGGCGGCGGCTTTACCTCTGTTCTGGGCTGCCACGCGCAGGAGACCTTCGCTGCTGTGGCAACAGTCTCCGGCGCTTTCTACAATCCAGTCGAGCAGAACTGCGTTGACGCCCCGATGCACACCCTCATCATGCACGGAGTGAATGACCGCATAATGCAGTACGAGGGCGGCACCCGTCACGAGGCCGGCTACCTACCGGTTCGTGAGGTTCTCGGCGGTTACCTCAAACGCAACCGTTGTGACATGACTTTCCAGGCTGAGCAGAACGGCCCAATGGCTGAGCGCCTGCGCTTTAACAACTGCCTGAAGAACGTTGAGCTCCTCAAGGTCAAGGGCGACCACACCTGGTGGTACGAGCCGGACACTTCTAACGAGGTGTGGAACTTCCTTTCTGATAAGCGCAAGTAACTAAAGGATCTGCTGGGTTTGGCCTAGTTCCTGTGCCTGATTGCGCTTTGGCTTTCGGAAGAACTGAGCCCAAATAAACAAACCGGTGCCCAAAAGCAATGCGAATGCACCGATACCGGAGAGAACGCCGGCCCAGAAGTTGAGCATCGGGACGCCATAGCTTAATTCTTGTGCATCCGTTTCTACATAGCCTTGTCCGTCTTCGGCGGCAAGGCTATTTCCATGTCCGGGGCGGTGTGCGCTTGCCGACGCCTTCTTCTTTTTCTCTGTTTCCTTTTGTTCGGACTTCGATGGTGCTGACTTGGTTCCAGTGTTAGTGGGTCCTGCCGTATTAGCCGAGCGGACTGCTGGCTTGCTGCCCATAACCGTGCCGCCTGGCGTCGATTGTGGCTGTGGGTTAGCAGCCTTCTTTTCGGTTTGGGCCTTGGTGGTGTCCTTGGCCTTGGACTTGTCCTTGTTCTTGTCCTTGACCTTGTCTTTGTCTTTTTGCTCGGTCTTGTTCTTGCTTTCGTTCTTGCTCTTGTCAGACTTGGCTTTAGGCGCCTCCGTGGCAACCATCTTGTCGGCCTCGTCGAGGGTCTTATCGAGGGCCTTGTCGAGGGTGCCGATGGCCTTTGCGGTATCGTTGATGTCAGTGGTCAACTGTCCAGCCTTGCTCTTTGGGCCAGAGTTGCCTGCGGAGCTGCCGCCCCAATCGAGCTCACAGAGCTCTGAATCATCGGTTGAATTGCCCACGAGGAACGGGGCGTCGAGTGAGTGCTCGGAGCCGTCCGGGAGGGTGAAGGTAAAAGTGACGGCGTAGGCGCCCGGCTGGGTGAAGCCGAAATTGACGTGGGTATGGGAGCGTGGGTAATCCCATGTCATGCTCGGGTCTTCGCTATCGAGTTTGAGCTCTGAGTCGCTCAAGTCGCCGGTTTGCCAAGCGAGGACGCGGCCGCCCTCAGGTGCGTCGTGAAGCTCCATGGATAGCTGAGCGGTTTCATCCTCAGTCATGTTCGAAAGGTGCAGCAGCGAGAAACCGAACCACGGGCGGTCATGGTCTTGGTCTTGGGGAAGCAGCCATGCATCGCCAGAAATGCCGGGGAAGCCTAGCTCGTCGAGAGAGCCCGTCATGTTGTCATCGACTACCACGACGAAATCGCGGGAGTCACGCTCGACGTGCTCACCGGAGCTGTCGTCGTCCACGGTAAAGCGCAGCGGGCCGTCGTCGTCGCGCACTGCGACATCCTGGTGGCCTTTTTCGATGTGGTAGCTATCCGCCACGGCGCAGGTATCCTCCGCGAAAGCCTGTGGTGCGGAAAGGCCTAGGAAAGTCGCAGCGCCGAGGGCGACGACGGTGCGTGGTACGCGGGAGTGCGATAAAATCATGTGGGGTAGTCCTCTCTATGAGTTGGTCTTGGATTCGGAAGTCTTCTTCTGAAGAATCGGGGAGATTGCCCATGCCGCAAGGAAGAGGGTGGTAAGCACGAGCACGATGGTGGCGCCCGCCGGTAGGTCGATGGCCCACGCCAAGTAGATGCCGGTGAAGCTCGCGAAGATGCCTATGGCACTGGAGGTGAGCATCATCGTGCCCAGCGAGTTGGTTAGCAGGCGGGCAGTAGCCGCGGGAGTGATAAGCAGTGCCAGCACCAGGATGTTGCCGATGGTTCCCACCGAGATGACCACCGCGCCGGTTACGCAGAGGTAGAGCACGATGTCGAGGGCGAAGACGGGAAGGCCCATCGCGCGTGCCGTTTCTTTGTCCAGGCAGTTGGCCGTAAGTTGTGGGCTAAGCAATGCGATGAGGCCCACGATGATCACGGTGACTGCAGCGGCGGTGTAGAGATCCGCTTTCGATACGCCGGTCAAGGTGCCGAAGAGAAAGCTCGTCAGCGATGCGGTGTAGCCCTCAGTCCGAGAGATGATCACCATGCCGAGGGCAAAGGAAGCCGCAAAGAAGATTCCGATGACGGAGTCGGCGCGCACGCTGCGGCGCTGCGAAAAGCAAGCGATGAGCAATGCTACGACCGTGCCGGCAACCGCCCCACCCAGCAGGATGGATCCCTGCAGGGCAAAAGCAACCGCCAGGCCCGGGAACACCGCGTGGGAGACAGCATCGCCGATGAAAGCCATACCGCGCAGCACCACGTAGCAGCCCACCACGGCACAGACCACCGCAGACAGCATCGAGATACCCACCGCGCGAGCGAGGAAGTCTAGCTGCGGGTTAGCCAGATCGCTAAAGAAATCAAACAGGGAGACCTCGATCATGCGGCCACCCCAATCGCGGAAAGGAGCGGGGAATCGGTGCTGACGCCGAAGGCGGCGGTCCAGGCGGCGGCGTCGCCAAGCACTTGCTCAGCAGGGCCATCCGCAGTGATTTCCTTATTGAATAGCACTAAGCGCTGGCACGTGTGCGCAGCCTCCGCCAGATTGTGCGTGGACATGATGATGCTCGTGCCACCTGCGCAGAGCTCGTCGAAAAGGTAGAGCAATGCTTCCGTATTGGGGGCATCGAGACCCGTGAAAGGCTCATCAAGCAGGAGCACCTGCGGATTTGTGGCTAAAGCGCGCGCGATGAGCACGCGCTGGCGTTGGCCACCGGAAAGCTCAGCGATGGGCCGCTTTGCCAAGTGCGTGAGGTTCGTCAGCTCCAGCGCGCGCTTGGTCGCTGCGTGGTCTTTGGCGCGGGGCCTGCGGAACCACCCAATCAATCCCGTGCGTCCGTTCAACGCCGCCTGATAGACGTTGATGGGAAAGTCCCACTCTACGTCGTGACGCTGTGGCACATAACCCACCGACGCCGCGCACTGAATGTGCCCGCTGGCAGGAACCAAGCCCAGGATTGAGCGCATCAACGTCGTCTTGCCGGCGCCGTTGGGGCCCAAAAGACCGATGAATTCGCCAGGGTATACGCGCAGCGATGCATCGTTGATAACGCGGCGCCCGCTCAAAGTCACGCGCACGTGTTCTAGATCTATCAGTGCTTCCTTAGTCTTGGTCGGCATGCTTGCCTTTCTTGCGCGCTGCAAAAATAAGAAGGAAAGCCGAGACAATAAGCACGACTGCGCCGACTCCGAGCAATACCCAAATCCATCCAGCGATGGAGGAAGAGGATCCTTCTTGAGCAGCCTCTGGATCCCACTCGGTGGCGTTGGCCTCAGTCACGTCGGTCTCTGCTCCAACCGCGAAGGTCAAAATGCCGTCGGTGCTGAAGTCTTCTCCATTTTTGGTCTTTCCCTTAAGGCGGATACCCACCTGGTGGATGCCCGGCTCAGTGAAAACCCAGTTGGCGTGGGTGTGGGTGTTGAGGTCTACCCAGAAATCCTCGCGCTGGTTCTTAGCGGTGGACCAGAGCACCTGGGGTGCTTCGAAGCCGCCATTTTGGAGGAAGAGCGAAAACTCGCCCGGGCCGGTGTGACCGAGGAACTCCATGTTCACGCCGCGGTCGGCGGCATCGATAAGCGAGGGTGCCTGGGTATTCCAGCCCACCCAGGGAACGCCTGCTTGCTCCGTCTGCGGGATGACCCAGACGTTCTCGCCAGCATTGCCGCCGACGAAGCCGAATTGCTCATCGTCTGGGAGCGCGAGTTGGGCTTCGTCGCCTACTTTGAACACGACGTCGTCAAGCTCGCGCCATACGGGCGTGGCTGCGGAATCGTCGCGGGCGAGGAAATGCGCGCCTTCGCCTGTAAACTGCGCGCCGACGTCCACGTGGCCATGGTCGATGATTGCCTCGGTGCCTGCCGGGGCGAATTCCTCGTCGTCTTTGACCACCTGGGCGAGGTCACCGGCCCATGCACTAGGCGCCGGGATGGCGGCGGTTACCAAGACCGCAACGAGAACGGCCAAGCACGCATAGACCACCGACACGCTCGCGAGGATGCGGCTTAGCGGCCCAGTGGCTTTCGCGGAAGTTGAATTCATTTGTGGATTCCTTGTTTCTCAGAGATTTTCTTTAGGTGTGACTGGTTAGGGCGAAGGGTTAAGGCAGCGGTGGAGCGTCTGCGCATTGGTGCGCATCATGTCGATGTACGTCGGAGCCTTTTCATCCAACGCGTCGCCGTAGATGGTGCAGACGCGGATTCCTTGTTGCGCGGCTGCCTCGGTGAGCGTTGCTGTGCTTGCTTGTTGTGTTGGCTCTACAAAAACGGCCGGTAGGTGCAGGTTCTCCAACGTCCTGCGCAGCGCAATGACATCGCGCGGGGAGGGCTCGATGGCAGGATTCGGGGTGATAAAGCCTGCGACGTGCATGCCGTAGCCCTGGTCCAGGTAGGCATAGCCGTGATGCGGCGTGACCAGATGGCGCTGGGCCTGCGGGATGGAGGCTATTTGCTCGGCCACGAAAGCGTCGGTCTCCTTCAGCTGCTTGATATACGACGCCGCGCGCTCGCGGTAGGCCGCACCATGGGTGGGGTCTGCCAGCGCGAGGTTATCGGCCACCACCTCGGTTTCTGCGATGACATTGTCGACGTTGTGCCACAGGTGTGGGTCAACCTCGCCATGGATGTGCTTGCCCAGCACGGCTTGGGGCAGGAGATAGGTCTCGCTGCCCGGACGGCCCAAGAAGCGATACGCCGGATTCGGCGGAATCGGCTGCAACGTTGAAGAAGGCAAAGCCACCGCAGTGGTGTTGGGATCGAAGTGGGCGCCGTTATCCTGCAGATCAATGGACCCCGCTGCGATATTCGCGGTGATGTCCACGTGCCCCTCATCGTGTGTGCGCATTTCTTCTGGGGGATTAACGCCCACGGCGACGGTGATATTTTGCACCGCGGTAGCGCCGTCTTCAGAGTGGGCCTTAAACCCAATGCGATAGATACCGGGTTTGGAAAAGCCCCACGAGACATGCGTGTGCGCGTTAGCGGGCAAGCGGGCGGTGTCCTCATGATCGTTGATACCGTCCGCGCTGTTGAACAGCACCTCCGGCGTACCGAAGGTGGATACCACGTAAGCTGCCACGTCACCGGGACCCTCGGCAGAGACCATGCTGAGCTCCACCGCGTGCGAGTTGGCCGGGGCATCCTGGATGCGCAGTCCCAGCCACACGGTATCGAGGGCAGTGTTTTCCACGAGCGGAACGAGCTTCGCGCCGCGGGTGGAAGCCTGGTCTGCGACCTCGATGACCGGGACATGCGTGGTCTCCCGCAAGGTATCCATGAGCCCTTGCGGCTCAAGCAGATAGCCGTTTGCGAACGCGACGTCTGCGTTCGCCGCGTTACGGATGGTGCGCAGCGAAGGCTCAAAGGTATGCGGGTCTTTACCTGCAGGGATAAGGGCGGTGACGTTGGCGTCTTCGCCTGCAACGTGGCTAACGACGTCCGCGAGAATCGGCGTTGTCGCCACGACATTCAGACCCTCCGGCGCCTGCCCATCACTTGGGGCCGCGCAGCCGGCTATGAGAGCCACGGCGCTTAGCGACGACGCGACAGCCCAACGATTGTTTCGGTGCAGCATTAGTCCTGAACCTTCGCCAGCACCCAGCGCATAACACCAAGGCCCAGCATCAACATGCCAACGCCGAGCAACCCCAAGCCCCACGGCAGGTAGTTGGGGGCTTCAACGAAGTCGTCGCCCGCCGATTGCAAAGCCACATCCGAGCCATCTTCCTGCGCACCCGAGTGCGACTTGTGGCCCCGACGCACATGCTTGCGCGACTTTTCGCGGCCGGGCTTGCCCGAAGACTTTGCGTCCGAAGAGTGATTACCTGAGGCCGCACGATTGCCGCTTGCATTGGCACTGCTTAGTGCTCCACCAGCAGAAGACAGGGAACCTGCCGGAGCAGAATGCCCGTCGGACTCGGCATCCGAATCAGTGGAATCGGATTCGCCTTCGACGTCGTCGAAGTCCTCGTCTTCAACGTATTCTCCATCTTCTTCGCCTGCGGCTTCACCATCACCTACGGACCAGGTGTAGGTGACCTTGTTACTGGTATCGCCATTAGAAGAAGCCTGCACAGTCATCGTGTAAGTTCCTGGCTCGCTAAACGCCCAGTTGACGTGGCGATGAGCAGGGTAGGGCTGATTGATGACCTCGCCGCTGCGCAGCTCCAAGTCACCGGAGTCAGTAACAGATTCAATGTCACCGAAGCCCGTTGTCTCGAAGATGTAGACCGCACCAGGCCCACTAACATCCACGAAGTTGAGGTCAACGTCCTTGTAGCCTGCTTGCTGTGCCTTCTGGGTATCCCAGCCCGGCCAGATGATGTCCGACTTCTGGGTCTGCGGCAGAAAGTACGTGGGCGTGCCGATGGCGTCCACGCTCTCGGTGGCATCAGACCACGCGTTTTCGTTGACCCGCAACACTACGTCATCGCCGGGACGCTCGACCTCTGAGCCGGTGATGTCTTCCTTCATCGACAGTGAGAGCTGGCCATCCGGCGCAGTGACGTAGAAGACGTCGACGTGACCGGAATCAAATTCCGTCTCTTGGGCCTGCGCCGCAGCAAGCGGCATCGAAAAGACTACGAGCATCACCGTAAACAACCAGCCCAGGGTGCGACGGTAAAGCGCAGGCCGAGGTACGACCCGGGACGGCATAGGAGAGAGTGTGTCCATAACTATTTAAGTCCTCTGCAATTAACAAATGCGGTTTAGGAACGATCAGGGCCTATTTAGCGACCAGTGATTCCCTTTACCCAGTAATCAATCTCCGCGCGGTGATCATGGATGAAGTTCAGCGCTGCCTGGAAGATGGTCGCCAGCACGAGCGGGAGCACCAGGCTCCACGGGCTGAAGGAAGAACCTTCAGCAGAAGAACCCTCCTTCTCTTTCTCTGGCTTGGGTTGTGGCTTCGGCTGCGGCTTTGGCTCTGGTTTCGGTGCTGGCTTGTCTTTACCGCAGTTGTTGGTGGCCTCGTCGCCGATGGTGAATAGGAGCTCTTGTGGCTCAGATTCGACCTTCTTGCCGTCGGTGGTGGTGGCGGTGTAGGTCACGTCGAACTTGTAGACGCCTGGCTTGCTGAAGGCCCAGTTGGTGTGGGCGTGTGATGGGAAGACGGTATCGACGGTGAAGTCGTCCTTGTTCGAATCCACGAGGATCTGGTCCTTGCCGCCGAGACCGCCGGTGGTCCACATGCCAAAGGTGGCGCCTTCCGGCATCTCCTTTGGCTGCAGGTTCAGGTGCACCTTACCGTCCTTGAACTGCGAATAATCAAGCTTCTCAGTGTTGTAGCCCGGCCAGATGATGTCGCGGTTCTGCGTTTGCGGCAAGACATAGGTCTTTTCGCCGACTGGGTTCATGAAGTCGTACTCGGCACCTCCGAACTTTTCGGGGCGCTTCATCAGGGCGTTGTCGCGCACGGAAATCACGACGTCGTCAAGCCGGCGCATCACCATCTTGTTTGCACCGATGTTGGTTTCGTCCTTGAGACGCAGATCGAAGTTATCGTCCTTTCGAGTGGCCATGATGTCGATGTGGCCGCGGTTCAGGACGAGCTTTTCGTTGCACGTGGTTGAAGGATCGGCAGCGCCTTCTTCCTTCTCGCCTTCCTCACGCTTGTCGGCGTCCTGGTGCTGTGGGGAAGTACCCAGAGCACCGTCCTTTTCGAAGGTCTTACCGAAGGCATAGGAATCAGCGACGACGACCGAGCCGGACTCCGCTTTGACCGTCGGATGCGGGTTCAGCGTCAACTTGAGCTTGTAGTCGTCATAAAAGGCCGCCTCGTCCACAAGGAACTCGCCGTGGCCGTTGGTAACAGCGCCCGTGAAATCAAGAGTGGCGATATCGCTGTCGTTTTCGTAGAAGCCGCCGCTGATAAAGCCATTGAAGTTCTTGTCCTCAGTATCGACGACGACCTTGGATGCAGACTTGCCGGCCGGCTCAATCTTGGCCTGAAACTTCTTGCTCGTTGGAGTCATCTCCTCCTGCGGCGCAAGCTTGCGCACGTTGTGGGATTCTTCCCACGCATCGGCAGACTTGGTCGAATTCGTCGAATTTGTTGCGCCTGGAGCGTATTCAACCTGTTGCGAGATCCATCGTGGTTCCGAGCCTTCCGGAGTAAAGACGGCCTGGATGTTCGATTTTTCCGGGCCCAGGAATTCGTCCCACTCGGCCTGGCCATCGGTTACAGGCAGATCGGTGAGGAAATAGCCGTCGATAAGCAGCGTCAGCGTGCCTGAAGCCTTGTTTTCTGCATTGAAGCTGATGGTGGACAGGTTCTTGTCGCCGTCCTTTTCAGGATTGGACTTCGGCGAGATGTCGAGCTTGTAGCCTGCCGCAGAGGCATCGCCGTCAGTCGCGGCGTCGTAGCGCTCCCGCAAGGAAGGAGTCGTGTTATCGGCAGGCTTCATGCCTCCTACCTGTAGGGAAGTGGTGGTCGGCTCCGAGGCGACGAGCGTGCCGTCCTTCTTACGCGCGGTGGTGCGGTAGGTGACCTCGTAGCGGCCAGGCTTGGTGAAAAGCGTGTAGTTATGGGTGTGGGAGCCTGCGTGCAGCATCGAAGAATACGCGGAGTTCGATGTGGTGCCGATGAAGCGGTCGAGGCCGCCCTCGGAGTCGCGATACCTGAAAAGCTCGAAATCGCCAGGACCGTCTACCGAGAGGATGTCGAGCGAGGCGAAGTTATCGCGGAAGTCATCTTCAGGCAGCCCGGAATCCGCGCCGAAGCCAAGCCAGATTGGATCGGCGCTGCCCAAGATGTTGGCTGGTGCCGTGTAGTAGGTCTTGCCTGCTTGACCAATGAAATCGAAAGCGCCGTTGTCCGGCAGAGTGAATTGGTATTGGTTTCCTCCGTCGACATTCCAGCCCTTGCCGATCCACGCGACGGTGTCTGCTAGGTCTGTGGTGGTGGAGTTATGCTCAGACTTGAGCGTGAAGTTATCGTCTTTCCAAAATGTTTTGGGGGAATCGACGTGTCCCTGTGTGGCGATTGCCTTTCCGTCGTCGGGCCCGGCGAAGGCCGGTGCCGGGGTGATAAGCGAGAGAGTAGTAAGGATGGCTAGGTAGCGGGTGCGAGAACGTGCCACAGCGTGGAGACCTTTCTTCAGTTCTGATCCAAGGTCTTCACTATAGAAAATAGTTTCCATTTTGTTTAAGCAGCCTGATGTAGATTGTGAAACCGCTGGCAGAAACTATTGAATTCTATTTTCAGTTACCCCATTTTGGGTGAAGCCGTGGAAGTGACGGGAGTTGGGTGGTGGCGCTGGCCTAAAGGGCCTGCACTACCATGGTGGGCATGACTGAAACTACTTCTGACGTACGCGTACGTTTCTGCCCATCGCCCACCGGCACCCCGCACGTGGGCATGGTTCGTACTGCGCTTTTTAACTGGGCATACGCACGCCATACTGGTGGCAAGCTGGTTTTCCGCATCGAAGACACCGACGCTGCACGTGACTCCGAAGAGTCCTACCAGGCCATCATTGACTCCCTGAAGTGGCTGGGCATGGACTGGGACGAGGGTGTTGTGACGGGTGGTCCGCACGAGCCTTACCGCCAGTCCCAGCGCATGGACATCTATGCCGATGTCCTGGAGAAGCTGAAGAAGGGTGGCTACGTCTACCCGGCTTATTCCACTGCCGAGGAAGTGGAAGAGCGCCACAAGGCGGCCGGCCGTGACCCGAAGCTGGGCTACGACAATTACGACCGCGATCTCACCGACGAGCAGATTGCGGCATTCGAGGCGGAAGGCCGCAAACCAGTGTGGCGCCTGCGCATGCCGGAGCAGGATTGGACCTGGAATGACCTCGTTCGTGGTGAGTTGACCTTCAAGTCTGAGACCCAGCCGGATTACGTCGTTGCACGTTCCAACGGCGCGCCGCTTTACACTCTGGTTAACCCGGTCGATGACGCGCTGATGGGCATCACGCACGTTCTGCGCGGTGAGGACCTTCTTTCCTCCACTCCGCGTCAGCTGGCACTGTACGAAGCGCTGAAGGAACTCGGCATCGCTAAGCAGACCCCGGAATTTGGCCACCTGCCGTTCGTTATGGGCGAGGGAAACAAGAAGCTGTCCAAGCGCGACCCGCAGTCCAACCTCTTTAACCACCGCGACGCCGGCATCATTCCGGAGGGCATGCTCAACTACCTGTCCCTGCTGGGCTGGTCCCTGTCTGCGGATCAGGACATTTTCTCCGTGGACGAGCTCGTTGCGAACTTCGATGTGGAAGACGTTCTGGGTAACCCGGCTCGCTTTGACCAGAAGAAGCTGGAGGCCATCAACGCCGATCACATTCGCCTGCTGGAGCCCGAGGTCTTCGCGCAGCGTCTGCGTGATTACCTGACCGAGTACACCGATTTCCCGGCAGATTATGACGAGCAGAAGTTTGCCTTCGTGGCAGACCTGGTGCAGACCCGCATCAAGATGCTTGGCGACGCCTATGGTCTCATGAGCTTCCTGGTTACTCCGGATGCCGAGCTGGAGCTCGACGAGAAGTCCGCAAAGAAGAACCTCAAGGAAGATGCGGTGCAGCCGCTGGAGGTCTCCATTGCTCGCTTGGAGGAGCTGGAGGAGTGGAAGACGGATGCCATTGAGTCTGTACTGTCCAAGGCCCTCATTGAGGAGCTTGAGCTGAAGCCGCGCAAGGCCTACGGAGCTTTGCGCGTAGCTATCTCCGGCCAGCAGGTCTCCCCGCCACTGTTTGAGTCCATGGAGCTCCTGGGCAAGGAGTCCACCCTCAATCGCTTGCGTGCCGCTCTGGCTGTCACGCCGTTCCAGGCGCCCGCGCAGCAGTAGTGGCAAAGCTGTAGCTACTAGCTGGCGCTTCTCGTGGCCCCATTCCCGCAATGCGTTGGGAGTGGGGCCGCGTCCGTTTTGGACAGTCGGAAGCAGCGGCTGGCGCAAAGCGCAACGTTGTAATTAGAACGCGCTAAAACGCACCTTTTCAAGTTCAAAAAGCTGCGATGACGTGGCGATTTGTGTGAAAACCGAAACGGTGGCTATAGTAATAAACCGTTGCAGCGAGCAACGCCGCGGGGTTCGCCTCCAAGGTGGTTAAAAGCTCAAAGCGATGATGGCCTATGGTGTAATTGGCAACACAACGGTTTCTGGTACCGTCATTCTAGGTTCGAGTCCTGGTAGGCCAGCAGTGATACTGCTTCAAGTCGTATCACAGTTCTAAGCCCCGTTCGTCTAGCGGCCTAGGACGCCGGCCTCTCACGCCGGTAACACGGGTTCAAATCCCGTACGGGGTACAAATTAAAAATCTCGAAACACTTTCGTCGAAATTCGTCGAAGATTGTGTTTCGAGATTTTTCCTATGTTGGCGGCGCGGACCGGTCCTTGTTTACCCCATACCAGCGCGCTAAATCTCGAGCACTTTTTGTCTTAGGCTTTAGTACCAGGGGAGGGACCACTGGGAAGTTCTCCAAAGTGCTTCCGCGGCTGATATTCGGTGCCTAGACTGCAGATATAAGCAGTTACCGGATGAAAGGAGAGTAGATGGCGGATATTGAAACGCATCATTTTCACCGACGCTACTCTAACGCCTTCGACTAGGCAGCATCGCTAGAATCCACAACTTCCTTTTAAACCAACTCTCGTAGAAGTAGGAGCCTAAAGCGAATGCTGTTAGACGTTAAGCGTCATCCCGAACCCGAGTTGGCACGCTAAATTTCCAGGCTCTGTCTATCAACAGATTGCAAGCGGAATAACCACTGATTCGATCCGCGCCCAGCCTAAGAGAAAGCAAGCTGCTAACCACGCAAGAAAAGCGCCAAAGGGTTCGGGATTTTCTATTGCTAGCAGGCGATTTGTTTAATTGTTTACGCATCGTTTACTCTTAACAAGTCCGCAACGGACAGCTAAGCGAGCCCCGTTCGTCTAGCGGCCTAGGACGCCGGCC